>CAMBID010000119.1 GCA_945867445.1 uncultured Clostridia bacterium
GGACAATTTCGTCCAAAACCCTTGCACTTGAGCAAAGCCGGAAACCTTGAAAGCCAAGGCTTTCAAGGTTTCCGGCTTTGCTCAGTACGCATTAAAATAAGATATTTTCATGGGAACCGCCGCGCTTTGCGCGTCGGTGCGTTTCCTAAGAATCCAACGCGCCGTTGGCGCTATCAAAACAAGACAATTGTCTTGTTTTTCATGGATTCTAGTATGAGATCGTCCCGCAGCTCCGATCCCCAGGATCGAAGAGAGCCCCCGCTCCTCCCTGGGAGGAGCGGGGGCTTTTGCTTACAGGTCCAGCATGCCCATGAGGGCGATGCCGATGACGATGAGGCCGATCATGGCGTAGTGCTTCCAGGAGAGCTTTTCCTTCAGGAAGAGGCGGCTCCAGAGGACGGAGGCCGCGCAGTAGGAGGAGATGATGGGGGCGGACATGGCGAGATGGCTGGTGTCCGCGATGGCGTAGATGTAGGCGAACTGGCCGGCGGTCTCGCAGACGGCGCCCAGGTACTTGGGCCCCTCCAGCTTGGGGATGAGCTTATCCTTCCGGATGAGGACCACGTAGACGAAGCAGACCACCGCCGCCGCCAGGAACGTCAGCTCATAGGCGCAGTTGGCGCTGTCCTCATTGAGGGTCTCCAGCACCCGGTTGTCGGCAAAGGTGCCGGCGGCGTCCAGCAGGCAGTAGGCCACCGGCAGGGCCAGGGCCAGGAAGCTCTTGGCGTACTTGTAATTGCCCTCCGCCTGGCGGGCGGCCCGGAGCTCCGGGTCCTCCCGGGCGTCCACCACGCCCAGGCCGATGGCCCCGCAGCAGACCAGAGCGATGGCCAGATACGACAGGGGGGTGTAGTCCTCCGTTCCGACGAACAACAGGGTCAGCACGGCCACCAGAGCGCCGGAGGAGTTGCAGATGGGGGAGGAGACGGAGAGCTCGATATACCGCAGACCCAGGTAGCCCAGGGTCATGGAGCCGATGTAAAGGAGCGACACCGGCAGATACGTCCAGATGACGTCCCAGCTGATTTCCGTGCCGCCCACGAAGATCTCAAAAGCGGCATGAAGGCCCATCACTGTGCCCACGGCGATGACCATTTTCAGGTGGGAGTACTTGTCGTCGGCGTCACGGCAGCCGATCTTGGAGAAGAGGTCGCTGCCGCTCCAGCAGAGCAGCGCGATGAGGGAGAGCCAGAACCACATGGGGGAAGATCCTCCTAAAATCAATATATTTTTTTGTGTCAGGGAAGCTGGGTGAGGCCGGCCTCCAGGAGCTTCTGCAGACTCATGAGAATGCCGAGCTTCGCATGGTACCAGGTAAGGCCGCCCTGGAAGTAAACGGCGTAGGGCGGGCGGATAGGGCCGTCGGCGGAGAGCTCGATGGAGCTGCCCTGGACAAAGGCGCCCGCCGCCATGATGACCTCGCTGTCGTAGCCGGGCATGGCCCAGGGCTCCGGGGTCACATAGCTGTCCACCGGCGCGGCGGCCTGGATGCCCCGGCAGAAGGCCACCATGGCCTCCCGGCTGCCCAGGGTCACGGCCTGGATGATGTCGTGGCGGGATTCTGTGGCGTTGGGGACGCAGGGGAAGCCCAGCCGTTCATAGAGGTTCGCCGCGAAGACCGCGCCCTTCAGCGCGCCGGAGACCACCGTGGGCGAGAGGAAGAGCCCCTGGTAGAAGGCGGGCATCAGGCCGAGATTGGCCCCTACCTCCTGCCCCAGGCCCGGGGCGGAGAGCCGGAAGGCACAGCGGTCCACGCACTCCTTGGTGCCGCAGATGTAGCCGCCGATGGGAGCAAGGCCGCCGCCGGGGTTTTTGATGAGGCTGCCCACCACCATGTCCGCCCCCACGTCGGAGGGCTCCAGGGGTTCCACGAACTCGCCGTAGCAGTTGTCCACCATCACCTTCACGCCGGGCTTCACGCCCTTGCAGAAGGCAATGAGCTCCCCGATCTGTGCCACGGAGAAGCTGGGCCGGGTGGCATAGCCCTTGGAGCGCTGGATGGTGATAAGCTTCGTGCGCTCGTTGATCTTTCCCCGGATGGCGTCATAGTCAAAGCTGCCGTCGCTCCTGAGATCCGCCTGGGCGTAGCGGACGCCGTACTCCTTTAAGGAGCAGCGGCTCTCCCGGATGCCGATGACCTCCTCCAGCGTGTCATAGGGTGCCCCCACGGGGGAGAGGAGCTCGTCCCCCGGCAGGAGGTTGGCGCTGAGGGCCACCGCCAGGGCGTGGGTGCCGCAGGTGATCTGGGGACGCACCAAGGCTGCCTCCGTGTGGAAGACATCTGCGTAGACCCGTTCCAGGTTGTCCCGGCCCTCGTCGTCGTAGCCGTAGCCGGTGGTGGCAGCAAAGTGGGTGGCGTTGACCCGGTTTTTCTGCATGGCGGCCACCACCTTGGCCTGGTTATACTCCGCCACCTGATCGATGCCGTCAAAGCGGGGCCGCAGCTCCGCTAAAATTTTCTCGCCGTATTCATAAACGGAGCGTGAGATCCCCAGCCCCTCATACATTGCTTCCATCTGCATCGTCTGCATCCTCTTTCCCTAAGATCTCGTCCGCCAGCTTGTGGAGGACCTCCGGCTTGGTGACAACCAGACCGCTTTTCTCGTTGCCCAGGATCAGGAGCGTGTCCCCCGGTGAGATGCCGAAGTAGCGTCGGGCCTCCTGAGGGATGACGATCTGTCCCCGCTCGCCTACCCGGGCGGTGCCGAAGACCCGGTTTCTCCCCTGGCCAAGAACGTGTTTTCCTCCCGGCATGCTACCGCCTCCTATCATACAATTCACACAAATGTGAATTATAGCAGGAGGAAGCGTCCTTGGCAAGAGGGAAATGCGGCGATTTCCCTTCCACCGGCGCAGCGGTTGTGGTAAAATGACGGAAAACGCCGCCGCGCCCTCTGCGCGGCGGGAAAGCGCCCAGGAGGGACACAGCATGGAGTATCAGAACATTATTCGGGGGACCTTCCTCTCCCGCCCCAACCGCTTCATTGCCATGGTGGCGATCAGCGGACAGGAAGCAGTCTGCCACGTAAAGAATACCGGCCGCTGCGCCGAGCTGCTGCGCCCCGGCGCCACGGTCTACCTGGAGAAGTCGGCCAATCCCGCCCGGAAGACGGCCTATGACCTGGTGGCGGTGGAGAAGGGGAGCCTCCTCATCAACATGGACGCCCAGGCCCCCAACCGGGCCTTCGCCCAGTGGGCGGCGGCGGGGAAGTTTCTGCCGGATATCCAGGTCATCCATCCGGAGTACCGCTATGGGGGTTCCCGGTTAGACTTCGCCCTGACCACGCCCCGGGGGCTGCACCTTGTGGAGGTGAAGGGCGTCACGCTGGAGGAGAACGGCCACGCCCGCTTCCCGGACGCGCCTACCGAGCGGGGCATCCGCCACCTGGCGGAGCTGGAGAAAGCCGTGGCAGAGGGCCTGGAGGCCACCGCTTTCTTCGTGATCCAGATGGAAGGAATGGAGGACTTCGCCCCCAATGACCGCACCCATCCGGCCTTTGGCGCGGCATTGCGCCGCGCGGCGGAGCATGGCGTCCGGGTGGAGGCATGGGAGTGCGCCGTGACACCGGGAACCCTTCGCATCGTGCGCCCGGTGAAGGTCTTGCTGTGAGGGGGCAAACACACAGATCCGTCCCTGCGCGGGGATCGGAGTGTGCAGCAACGCCGGGCGGGGTGGAGCCCGCGTCCGTCCTGCCGCCGTAGCGCCCCCTTGCCGCCGGAGGTGGTTCGGTTGCGAGGGGGCAGCGGGGAAAAGGGTGAGAGACAAAAGAAAAGCCAGCCCAGCTCGGGCTGGCTTTTTTGTATATAGAAAACCACTCGCTAAGCGAGTGGTTCCAAAAAGCTTAAGC
>CAMBID010000120.1 GCA_945867445.1 uncultured Clostridia bacterium
ATCCTGGTGGATATGTTCCTGGGCCTGGAGGGCTATGAGGGCTCTCTCGCTGATATCTTTGACGTGCCGGACGGCCTTCTTGGCAGCGCGGCCATTGGGGGGACTGCCCCGGATCTTGACGCGGTACGCCGCAGCCGGGGCGATCAGGGACCCAGCCTCTTCGGGAAGGATGTGCTTACGGTCTGCGCCATGGCGGACATCGTCTTTCTGGGGCTTCACGGCGCCTGCGGCGAGGACGGCCGGGTCCAGGCGGCCTTCGACCTTCTGGGCATCCCCTACACCGGGGCCGGGTACTTAAGCAGCGGCATGGCCATGGATAAGGCTGTCACCAAGCGGGTGATGGAAGACGCCGGAATCCCTACCGCCCCCTGGCGGGACATCCCGCACTATGAGGAGGCCGACATCCCCGCCCTCGCAGAGGAGATCGCGCTCCCCTGCGCGGTGAAGATCGTCAACGGCGGCTCCTCCGTGGGCGTCTCCCTGCCGGAGACGAAGGCGGAGCTGGAGGCCGCACTGCGGGATACCCTCCGTTACGGGAGCCACGTCCTGGTGGAGAGGAAGATCCACGGCCGGGAGCTCTCCGTGGGCGTCCTGGGGGACCGGTACCTCCCGGCGGTGGAGATCATCCCCAGGAGCGCCTACTTTGACTACTACGCCAAGTACCAGACTGGCGGGTCCGAGGAGATCTGCCCCGCCCGCATCACCGAGGCGCAGCAGCGGGAGATGGGGGAGTATGCCCTGCGGCTCCACCGGGCTCTCGGCCTCTCCGTCTACTCCCGGACGGACTTCCTGCTGGATGAGGACGGTCGTCCCTGGTGCCTGGAGACCAATACCCTGCCGGGTCTGACCCCTGCCAGCCTCCTGCCCAAGGAGGCCGCTGCCGTGGGCATCCCCTATGAAGAACTCTGCGAGGAGATCGTGCGTCTCTCCCTCGCGGTAAGGAGGACATGAGCATGGAGCCCATGAGCATCCGCGAGATCGAGAAGGCCGTCCACGGCGTCTGGTGGAACCCCCGGGAGGGGGCGGAGGAGGTCGCCTCCGTCACCACAGACAGCCGCAGCGTGCCCTCCGGCAGTCTCTTTGTCCCCATCGTGGGAGAGAAGTTCGACGGCCACCGCTTCATCGGCGCGGCGCTGGATTCCGGCGCCGCCGGCGTCCTCTGCGCCAAGCTCCCGGAGGACCTGCGGCCGGATAAGTTCTACATCAAGGTGGCGGACACCCGCCTTGCCCTGAAGGACCTGGCCCGCCACTACCGGGAGAAGTTCGCAATCCCCGTGGTGCAGATCACCGGCAGCGTGGGGAAGACCACCACCAAGGATATGATCGCCGCCGTCCTGGCCCAGAAGTACCGGGTGCTGAAGACGGCGGAGAACTTCAATAATGATATCGGCGTGCCCCTGACCCTCCTGCGGCTGGATCATAGCCATCAGGCGGCGGTGATCGAGACGGGCATGAACCACTTCGGCGAGATCCAGTATCTTGGCGAGATGGTCCGGCCGGACATCGCCGTCATCTCCAACATCGGCGACGCCCACATTGAGTTTCTCGGCAGCCGGGAGGGGATCCTGAAGGCCAAGGCCGAGATCCTGGAGAACCTCCGCCCCGGCGGCACCGTCATCCTCAACGGGGACGACGCCCTGCTCAACACCCTGACGCCACCCTTTGAGACCCTGCGCTGCGGCCAAGGGGAGAACTGCGCCTACCGGGTGACGGAGATCGCCGACCACGGGGTGGACGGCATCACCTGCTGCCTCACCACTCCCCGGGAGGAGTACCATCTCACCATCCCCGCCCCCGGCGAGCACATGGTCTACTCCGCCTCCATGGCGGCGGCCATCGGGGAGAAGCTGGGCCTCACGGCAGCGGAGATCGCCCGGGGCGTGGCATGCTACGCCCCCACCGGCTCCCGGATGCGGGTCCTCCGCCTGGCGGAGGAGCGTACCGTGCTGGACGACTGCTACAACGCCAACCCCCAGTCTGTCACGGCGGCGCTGGAGATCCTGGCCAAGACCGACTGCGCCCAGCGGGTGGCGGTGCTGGGCGACATGGGGGAGCTGGGGGAACTCACCGCCCAGGCCCACTACAACATGGGCGCTCTCGCCGTGATGCTGGGCATCGATCTCGTCATCGCCATCGGCACCCACGCCGCCAGGATCGCCGAGGGCGTAGAGTGCAGCGGCGGCCAGGTGCAGCATTTCGCCACGAAGGAGGAGGCGCTTCCCACCATCCGTGCCCAGCTCACGCCGCAGACGGCCATGCTCATCAAGGCCTCCCACGCGATGCGCTTCGGCCAGCTGGTGGAAGCCCTGGAGCAGAGCTATGATCGATATTCAGGCTGAGGGACTGGTAAAGTCCTTTGAGATCGGGAAGAATGTACTGGACGGCATCACCTTCCAGATCGACCAGGGGGAGCGGGTGGGCCTGCTGGGCCGCAACGGCGCGGGGAAGAGCACCCTCTTCCGCATCCTCACCGGGGAGCTGGAGCCCGACGAGGGCCAGGCGGTCATCGCCTCCGGCCGGCGGGTGGGGCTGATCTCCCAGATCCCCGTCTACCCCCCGGGCTTCACCGTGGAGGATGTACTGCGCAGCGCCTTCGCCCGGCTCCGGAAGCTGGGGGAGGAGATAGAGAGCCTGACGGAGCGCATGGCGGCGGGGGAGAACGACCCCGCCCTCCTCCGGCGCTACGATACTCTCTCCGCCCGCTTTGAGGCCTTCGGCGGCTACGACACCGATGTCGCCGTGGATAAGGTGGCCAACGGCCTCTCCATCTCCAGGGACATGCGCCAGCGCCTCTTTGACGCCCTCTCCGGCGGCGAGAAGACGAGAGTCAACCTGGGCCGCCTGATCCTGGAGGATACGGATATCCTCCTGCTGGACGAGCCCACCAACCACCTGGATCTCCACGCCACGGAATGGCTGGAGGAGTATATTTCCCGCTTCCGGGGCACGGTCCTCACCATCAGCCACGACCGCTACTTCCTGGACCGCATCGTCACCCGAATCATCGAGATCGAGGACGGCAAGCCCAACTTCTACAGCGGGAACTACAGCTTCTACGCCGTGGAGAAGGAGCGCCGCTACCAGGAGCGGATGAAGCAGTACGAGAAGGAGCAGGCCAAGATCCGCCAGCTGGAGAAGGCGGCGGATCAGCTGCGGCTCTGGGCCTTCCAGGGCATGGACAAGACCTACCGCCGGGCCATCTCCATGGAACGGCGCATCGAGCGGATGCGGACCACCTCCAAGCCCACCAAGGCGAAAAAGATGGACGCCCGCTTCTCCTCCGCCGAGTTCCACGGCGACGAGGTCCTGGCCCTGAAGGGCCTCACCAAGGGGTTCGGCGGCCGGACGCTCTTTGAGGGGATCAACCTCCGGATGGAGGGCGGCGAGCGCATCGGGCTCATCGGGGACAACGGCACCGGCAAGAGCACCCTTCTCAAGCTGATCGTGGGGGAGGAGACGCCGGACGCCGGGCGGATCCGCCAGGGCCCCCAGGTCCGGCCCGCGTACCTGCCCCAGATCGTCCGCTTTGACCACCCGGAGTGGAGCATCCTCGATAACATGCTGGCCGCCAAGCGGGGGCTCTCCCCCCAGAGCGCCCGGAACCGTCTGGCCGCCTACGATTTCTGCGGGGAGGACGTTTTCAAGCCCGTCTCCGTCCTCTCCGGCGGCGAGCAAAGCCGCCTGCGGCTCTGTATGCTGATGGATGACGAGATCAACCTTCTCATCCTGGACGAGCCCACCAATCACCTGGACATCGCCTCCCGGGAGTGGATCGAGGAGGCGGTGGAGGCCTACGACG
>CAMBID010000121.1 GCA_945867445.1 uncultured Clostridia bacterium
GCGCCTGCGGCGCTATAAAAAGCTTTGAAAGCTTTTTATCAAGAACTAGTATCAGGGGATGTCCTTCTGCGAAAATCGGATAACCCGCTTGATACTAGAATCCATGAAAAGGGGACAAAGTCTGCTTTTCATGACGCGTCAGCGCATCGGAGGCTTCAGAAGACGGCATCTGCACTCTCAGCGCAGACGGTCAATGCTTTCAGCGGCGCCTTTCCAGGAAAAAAGTGTCTGCTTTTAATGAAAAATGGTATCAACGGGAAAGATTTCGTTGGAGATCCGTATCACTTGGCGGAGGCGGGGTCGGCGAGGACCCCCAGGAAAATGGGGAGATCCTCCTCCGTGTCCCAGATGGCGTAGAGGAAGGGGCGATCCAGGATCACCGCCTTGGGCTCCTCCCCCGGGGCGGCAGAAGTCGCATTCATCGCTACCGACGCAGCGGCTCCGGCCCGGGTCCCCTTCTCCCCGACAGAGAGGAAGGTACGGTGCAGCACCTGGCTGATATAGAGATTTCCGGCCTCGAAGCTCCCCAGGCGGGAGAAGTCCGCGCGGTCGTGGCGAAAGGCTGTCTCCATGCCCAGGTCTTGGAGAAGGGCGGTGAGATCCGTGTCGCAGGAAAGCTCAAACTTGGGAAGGCCGGTGCGGACCTCATGGTACTGGGGATTCGCGATGAGGTCTCGCAGTCCCTCCGCCGTCAGGGCGGCCAGGAGGTCCGGGATTGTGAGGCCTTCGTTTGGCAGGAGGGCCGCAAAGGCGTAGCGCCCGTCCCTGTAGGGTTTCAAAAAGCCCGTGGCATTCTCCGTCTCCAGGTAGCCATACTCGGTGTTGAACATCATGGGAACCTCCGTAACGATCCCATCCTCCCGGGTGAAACGGTGATCCCGGACCTGATGCTCCTCGTACTTGTCCCGCCACTCCGCCTCAAAGGAAAGGGCGTTGACGAGGACCATCACCGTCTCCTCCGGCAGTTCGGAGAGGATACCGTCGATCATGCCGTCGGTGTGCTCCTTTACGAAGGCGTTGATGTCCCGGAGGGTGGCGTCCGTGAAGGGGGCGGCATAGATGCCCGCCCGGTAGCAGTCGGCATTCGTTTGGAGGAAGTCCGGCTCTACGGTGAAGCCGGGCTGCTCCTTCAGCCAAATGCCGTTGGCCAGGTGCAGCGTGGCCTGGATGCCCCCCTCCTCCCCGGCAAGGTATGCCCCCAGGGCGCCGTTGAGTTCGTCGATGGGGCGGCCCAGCAGAGTCTCCATCTCCGTGAGGGTATCCCCCGCCGCGCCGTTCTCCGTCATGGCCAGGGCACAGAGGAGGGAGAGGGGCGAGAGCAGGGGGTTCTTCCCCTCCGCCAGGGACAGGATGCCCAGGCCCAGACGGGCCGCCGCCTCCCCGGCATCCTTGGGGGCTTCCTGGGAGAAGTTGAGCTTCCGGGGGGTGACGTCCTGGGTCAGATCCCGGCTGCCGGACGCGCCGCAGCCCGTCAGGGCCAGGAGGGTCAGGGCCAGGAGCAGGGCAATGGGTCTTCGGGCTTTCATGTGCGGTTCCTCCTTGTTTTGGCTAGCATAGTAGTCATTTTATCTTTAATATTGGTCGTTTCAGCCGCAGGCCAGGGGCAGGGCTGGGAGCTTCGTCTTCATAAAGTATCCGCCTCCTTTTACCGGGTTAGACGGCAAAGGAGGCGGAATGGTTCCCAGACTTTTGCAGTTTTCTCATTTTTTCCGCTTCCGGCGGAGGAGGGCGGCCAGGCCGTTGCCCAGCAGGGCCGGGACGGCGGCGAAGAAGCAGTGGAAGAGGGCGGAGGAGTTAAAAAGCAGCCATACCATGGGAAGGTACAGGGCAAAGCAGGCAATGGGGAAGAGGGGGCAGAAGCCCCGGTGCCGCCCCAGGGCCATCCCCGCGAGGAAGGAGCCCAGGGGCAGCAGCAGATAGGGGTAGAGAAGCCCCGAGAACACCGGGAAATCCACCGGGTCGCAGAGCCTTGCCGCCAGGGGAAGCACCAGGCATAAAAGCGCCGCCGCCGGCAGGTAGGCCGCGGTTTCCCGCCAGCGGAGGGGGGTGGGCGGGGCGTCCAGGCGGAGCTCCCGGCGGATATCCAGGAGCTCGCCATACCAGCAGAGCCAGCGGCAGAGGAAGACGGCAAGATAGCTGAGGGCCCCGATGCCCAGCGCCGCCCAGGGGCTTGACACCACGAACCAGATGGCCGCTGCGGCGCAGAGGCAGGTCACGGGGAAGTGAAGCCAGGAGAGATGGCGGAGCTTGGTCCAGGTCTCGTCAAAGGGCAGGGTGGAGAGCCCCAGGCAGGCCCCCAGGGCAAAGACGGCGGCGCTCTCATAGGGGTTCGCCAGGACGCGGCTCCGGCCAAAGGCCAGGTAGGCCCGGTCCGGAGAGAGCTGCAGGCGGGAGAGGGCGTCCATCAGGTCAAGGCGGTCGCCGAAGAAGTCCGCCGAGGCGAGGAGAAAGCACAGGAGGAAGAGGGCCAGCCAGGCCAGGATACCGCCCAGAAGGGCCCTGCGGAGGTACATCCGGCGGGGGAAAACAGTGTCCATGCAGCAGCTCCTTTCCTCAGATATCCAGGGCTTCCCGGATCCGCTTCACGTAGCGGCGGGAGGCGTAGCAGGCGGTGCCGCCCGTGAGCGTCAGGCGCACGGTGCCGCTGAGCTTCAGGTCCAGGCTTTGGACCCGGTTCAGGTTCACGATCTCGGAGTGGGAGATGCGGACGAAGCGGAAGGGCTTTAACCGCTCCTCCAGCTCGTAGAGCCGGAGGGGGACGGTGTAGACGCCATCCGCCGTCTGGGCCCGGACGGCCTTGTCCTCGCCGTAGAGGCGGAGGATGTCCTCTGGCAGGAGGCAGCGGCGCTCCCCCTCCCGCTGGGCGGGGATAGCCGGGTCCTCGGCCGAGAGGAAGGCCAGCAGGCGCTGGAGCTGGGGGCAGTCGCCCTCCGGGGCCAGGATCTCCACCCGGAGCTCCGTCCGTTCCGGCTGGCGCTTCACTTCAACGTCCATGGGCGTCTCCCCCTTTCCGCTCTCAGTATACCTGGAGCGGGCGGGTCCGCCCAGTGTTTCCGGACGGATGGCGCTCTCCCGGAGATAAATGGCTTGCATCGGAGGAAAGCCTTTGTTATGATGGAAGCAGCTAAGTCCTGAATCTGACGAAATGAGGCGCACAATATGCCGATTCTTCTTGCCGCTGAGGCCGGGACGGTCTCGCCCTTCCCCGCCTTCCTCCGTTCCCCCTGGGGGCTCCTGCTCTGCTGGCTGCTGCTCATCAATCTGGTCACCTTCCTGGTCTTCGGTGTCGATAAGTGGAAGGCCAAGCGGAAGGAGAGGCACGAGGGCACCCGGCGGGTGCCGGAGAGAACGCTCCTCCTGCTCTCTGTCATCGGCGGCAGCGTGGGGGCGCTTCTGGGGATGAAGGTCTTCCACCACAAGACCCTGCACCGTTCCTTCCGCATCGGCATCCCGGCGATCCTCATCCTGCAGATCATCGTGCCGGTGGGGCTGTGGGTCTACTTCCGGTATTTCCGGTGAGCGGCGGATGATATCCGCCCCGGAGCCCCGCCCGGGGAAATCCCCGCCCTGCGGGACGGGGCGGCTGGCGGGAAAACGCGCACTGCCGGTCCTTTCCGAACCAACCCGTCCCTTGCCGATCCTCCTGCAAAGCTTCCGGGGGATGGTGCCGGCACAAGCTCCGTATTCCTCCCTTCGCCCCGAGGGCCAAGGCTCATCTCCTTCCCCCCCGAAAGGACTGCGTTGGTTTGCGGCGGGAACCCTGTCATACTACTCTCCCATTAAAATAATG
>CAMBID010000122.1 GCA_945867445.1 uncultured Clostridia bacterium
ACAGCGGCGCCTTCTTGATAAAAATCAAAGATTTTTATCAAGAAAGAGTATTATACGGTTTTCTCAAAGTAGTAAAAGGTCCCGTCCTCCCCGATGGGGCGCATGGAGGCAGAGAGCATCTTCCGGGAGGGCTCGTTCTCCCGGAAGCACTTGGCGACCACTTTCGTCAGATGGACCTGATAGAGGGCCCAGTCCGCCACGGCGGCGAAGGCCTCGGTGCCGTAGCCATGGCGGGTAAAGGCCGGGGCGATCCGGCAGCCCAGTTCCGCCCCACCCCGGTAATCAAAGCGGTAGAGGACGGCCTCTCCGATGAACTGTCCGTCCAGCCGGACGGCGAAGTTCACGGCGCTGCGGGCGGCGAAGTCCCGCTCCGCCACCTCGAAAAAGCTCCGCTCCGTCCGGGGCTCCGTGAGGCCGCCTGCGTCGTCATAGCCCCACCAGCGGTTGTGGTCGGCATCCAGGACCAGGGCATTGTAAGCGGGGAGGTCCTCCTCCCGGAGGGCGGTGAGGATCAGACGCTCTGTCTTCAGCTCCGGGATGGCCCTCACGTGGGTGAGGAGCTCATTCTCTGGGGCAAAATGGTACTTGCTGCCCAGCTCCGCGGGACCATACTGGAGCTTGGAGGTCCGGAGGCCCCGGTCCGCCGCGTCATCCTCCCGGTTGATCCACCGGACATCCTGTCCGAAGGTCTGGGCAAAGGCCTGGACTGTGGCGGGGTAGACGCCGGGGCAGGAGTAGAGGCCCTTCTCGATATGGATGATGAGGGTGCCGCCGCAGCGCTCGGCGAGAGACAGGGAGAGGAGGCGTCCGTCCGCTTCCATGCCGCCGCAGAGAAGCCAGGGTTCCCCCACGAGCTTCAGCATCTCCCGGGCGCTTTTCAGCTCGTTGACAGCCCGGGGATCGTCTCCCTTGCCGAACTCCTGGGCGTAATCCTGCCAGAAGCGCTCAATGAGGGGGGCATCCTCCACGCCCAGCGTCCGGAACTCCGCCCGGGGGAAGGCAGAGCGGAACTTCTTGATGTGGTTGCGCTGTCCGGCGTAGCGGCGGCCGACGAAGGCCTTGAGGTCCTCCGCCCGGTAGAGGTAATCCTTCCAGGTGCGGACATTGCGGACGGAGACATAGGGGTAGCGCCGCAAAAGGGCGCCGGCCTTCTCCTCCGGCACCACGGAGATCACCGGGGAGATCCCACGGTCGATGCAGTCCCCCTCGATGGCGGTAAGGGCGGCGTCCTCGTCCCCCCCGGGGCCCGGGACGGGGTAGTCAAAGACCAGCTCGCCGTCGATGCCGTTACGAACCAGGAGACAGCCTGCCGCCTCCGTCCAGGCCGGGTGCAGGTGCCCCCGCCACATGAACTTCGTCAGGGCGGCGTACTCGCAGAGACGGTAGGAGCAGGTCTCATAATATCGGTGCAGGACCGGGAGGTCCTCCCGGCTCACGCTTTTCCATTGCAGCATACGGTATTCCTTTTCCCTCCGGTTTTGCCGGGGCACGGCGGCCCCAGGGCACAGAGTGCTTTATTTTATTCCATCCGGCGCCTGGATGTCAGTGGCATTTGCATCTTTTTCCCCGGTTATTTCCCGGACCACCCTGCGGGCACAGTCGATGAAGCGGCGGAGGGGAACCCCCATGCTGCGGGGACGCAGGGCGATGCCCAGCTCCCGGGCGGCTGCCGGTGCCACCGGCAGCGTCAGCACCTGCTGGGTGTAGCCCCGGAGGGTCAGCTCCGTCATCATGCTGACGCCCAAACCGTGGCGGACCATGCTGATGACGGTGGGGTCATCCACCACTGAGGGCTGCACGCTGGGCTGCACCCCGGCAGTCCGGAAGATGCGCATGATGTCCAGGTCAAATCCCTGGTAGGGCATGATGAAATCCAGGCCGTCAAAGTCCCGGAGAGGAAAGCATTCCCGGCCCTGATGGGGATCCTCCGGCGGCAGGACGGCGTACATGGGGTCCTGCCAGAGGGGGATCCACTGACAGTCCCCGGGCTCCTGGCGGCTGGCGAAGATCAGGTCCAGCTTTCCCTGGAGGAGGGCAGCGTATGCCTCCGCCACGTGGTTGGTGACCCGCATCTCCACGCTGATGCCGGGGCATTCCTCCCGGAAGCTGCGGATGATGCCCGGCAGCCAGTGGACGCCCATGCTGGCGTAACTCCCCACCCGGATGACCTCCCGCCGGACGTCCCCGGCCTGGGTGAAGGCCCCGGCCAGCCGGGAGGCGGAGTCCAGGAAATCCCGGACGGCAGGGGCTACCCGCTCCCCCTCCGCCGTCAGGCGGACGCCGCCCCGGCCTCGCTCCAGCAGGGGGAAGCCGATCTCCTTTTCGAGGCTGTTCATCATGTGGGTGAGGCCCGACTGGGTGTAGCCCAGGACCTCCGCCGCCCGGGTGAAGCTCCCCAGGTCCACCGCCATCATCAGGGCTTCCAGTTTCTTGCTCTCCATCGTGTTCTCGCTTTCCGCCATTCCCTTTCCCGGGATATTCATGACATTTTCTCATAAATACATTATAATCCGTCGCTTTACGCATTGCAAGGGAAGATTTATACTACCCTTACACAAATAATTTTGGCGCAAATAAATTGTACGCGAAAAGAAAAATGGAAGAAAGGTGTATTTCCAATGGAAACGAAAAAGACAGTGGGCTTTGCCAGCAGCCTGGGCTTTATCCTGGCGGCGGCGGGCAGCGCGGTGGGCCTGGGCAATATCTGGGCCTTCCCCTATAAGACCTCCCAGAACGGCGGCGCGGCCTTCGTGCTGCTCTACATCGCCTGCGTGATCTTCATCGGCTTTGTCACGATGCTCAGTGAGATTTACCTCGGCCGCCGGGCGGCGGCCAACCCCATCACCGCCTATAAGAAGGTCAGCAAAAACCTCGGCTGGTGCGGTCTTGTGGCCATCACCATCCCGGTCTTCATCACCTGCTACTACTCCGTGCTGGGCGGCTGGACCACCAAGTTCGCCGTGAACTCCTTCCACGGCAACGCCGGCATCCTCGGCACGTTCTCCGTCAATACCGGCGAGGTCATCCTTTACACGGCCATCTTCGTGGCCATTGCCGCCATCATCATCGCCTGCGGCGTGGAGGAGGGCATCGAGCGCATGTCCAAGGTGCTGATGCCCATCCTCTTCCTCATCGTTGTCGGCGTCGCCATCTACTCCCTGACCCTGGGCGAGGGGGTGGCCGAGGGCCTGGCCTTCTACCTCAAGCCCGATTTCTCCGTCATCACCTTCAAGAGCGTGCTGGCGGCCATGAGCCAGGCTTTCTTCTCCCTGTCTCTCGGCATGGGCATCATGCTCACCTACGGCTCCTACACCGGCAAGGGCATCAACGTGGTGAAGTCCACCGCCATGATCTGCCTTTTCGACACGGCGGTGGCGCTGATCGCGGGCCTTGCCGTCTTCCCCGCCGTGGCGCACTTTGACCCCAGCCTCCTGGGCAGCAGCCGGGGCGTCGGCCTCATCTTCATCATCCTGCCCCAGGTCTTCGACTCCATGGGCTTCGTGGGCAAGATCGTGAGCTTCGCCTTCTTCCTCATGGTGGTCATCGCCGCCATCACCTCCGTCATGTCCCTCATCGAGGTGGCCACCCAGTTCGTCATCCAGAAGTTCCGGGCCAGCCGGAAGATCTCCGCCCTCATCGTGGCGGGAGTCTGCTTCCTGGTGTCCATCCCCATCGGCATCTCCCTGGGCCACGTGGCCATTCTGGAGGAGAGCGGCCCCGCCCTCTTCGGACTGGATTGGCTGACCTTCTTCGACGAGGTC
>CAMBID010000123.1 GCA_945867445.1 uncultured Clostridia bacterium
CGGCCACCGCCGCGCGAAGAAACCGCAAAGCGGTTTCTTCAGCAGACATTATTTTCATGGGAGAGTAGTATTACGGCAGAAATGCGATGTAGAGCTCCGGAGTCTCGGCCTCGGCGTCCTGGCACATGCGCTGCAGGGAGCGCATGTAAGAGGGCAGGCGCTCCTCAGCCCCGGCGCAGCCGGTGAAAACCACCCGCCAGCCCGCGGCCCGCTCCGTCAGGAAGTCGTAGAGGGCGTCCAGGTTCCAGGCCTTGTTTTCCGGCAGCGGCAGGACCTCCGAGAGGCGCTGACGCGCCTGGGCCGGGGTATCCACATCCGTCAGGTCGATGCGAATATCCATGTCAGTCCTCCTCCCCGTAGAGCAGGGTAAAGCTCTCGTAGTGGTCCTCGGTATAGTAGATGCGGCCGTCGTCGGAGTAGACCAGGCGCTTGGCGCCCCGACGGTCGGCCCCCAGGGTGTCGATGTCGCACTCGTGGTATTCTCCCTCCGGCAGCGTCCCCTCGTAGTTGCCGAAACGGTCGCCGCCGATGCACATGCCCGGGGCGTAGGGCTCCAGGGAGCCGCCCTCCCAGCCCAGGGCCCGGGCCTCCTTCTTGGTCATGAAATTTCCCGGCAGATGGCCGTAGGTCACAAGGTACGCCGCCACATCCTCCGCCGAGGTGTAGTTGCCGTCCTCCGGCAGGGCGTCAGGTTCGCTCTCTCCGGTGCTCTGGGAAGCGGACTGGGAGTCCCAGGGTGCGGACTGGGAGGCGCTGTCCGCGTAGGAGGCGGAGTTGTCGTATACCGGAGCCGCACCGCAGCCCGCCAGCAGGCCCAGCAGCAGGGCCAGGCTCAGAAATACCGCGCCGAGGCGCCGGAGGGAAGTTTTCATACGGTCCGCCTTTCCCCTCCCGCAGGAGGTCTCCGCCCGCGGGCGGAAAGTGGTTTTATTGTAACGCGTACTGCGCAAAGCCGGAAACCTTGAAAGCCAAGGCTTTCAAGGTTCATCGGCTTTGTTCAAGTGCAAGGTGTTTGGACAAAATCGTCCAAACCCATGCGCGAAGAAACCGCAAAGCGGTTTCTTCAGCAGATATTATTTTAACATGCCCCGTCCGAAAAGGCAACCGCCAGAAAACGTCTGTGCCCGAAAGAAGTATCGCCTCCTGCTGCCTCCGTCCCACCGGGAGGATGGGAGAGGGCCGCCTGCTGGTGAAAACTGCGTGACTTTTCGGGGAAAATTCACGTTGACATAACGGTG
The DNA here is from genome assembly GCA_945867445.1 of uncultured Clostridia bacterium. Classification (GTDB taxonomy): domain Bacteria; phylum Bacillota; class Clostridia; order Oscillospirales; family Oscillospiraceae; genus Oscillibacter. The sequence continues at coordinate 1,239 of CAMBID010000123.1, forward strand.
TGGATAACTCTGTGGAAACTGTGCAAAACCCCGTGGGAAAGGCATTTTTCGGGGTGACAGAGGATTATTTCCGCAGCCCGCCATCCGCACTTTTCCGCCGGAAAGGGAGCTTTTTTTCCGGTATTTTCTTCCGGAGGAAGGCAAAATGACGGAGCGGGCCTTTCCGCCCCCAGCGGCGGAAAAGGGACGGAAGAATCCCCATTGGCGGACACTTGCGGAGTTGGAAAGCTTGTGTTAATATAATATGGATCAGAAATTCTGTCTTTCGCCGTCCCTGCCGGGGCGGCAGGTGGGAGGAAGCATGGCAGCACGCAAGGATTACGGCAACGACAGCATCTCGTCTTTGAAGGGGGCGGACCGGGTCCGCAAGCGCCCGGCGGTCATCTTTGGCTCGGACGCCCTGGAGGGCTGTGAGCACGCGGTCTTTGAGATCCTCTCCAACTCCATTGACGAGGCCCGGGCGGGCCATGGCAAGTGCATTACCGTCACCCGCTTCCTGGACCGGTCCATCCAGGTGGAGGACGCCGGCCGGGGCTGCCCCGTGGACTGGAACGAAAAGGAGGGGCGCTTTAACTGGGAGCTGGTCTACTGCGAGCTCTACGCCGGCGGCAAGTATGACAATCTCAACGGCGAGAACTACGAGTACTCCCTGGGTCTCAACGGGCTGGGCGCCTGCGCCACCCAGTACTCCTCCCGCTACATGGACGTCACCGTCTGGCGGGACGGCTTTGAGTACCAGCTCCACTTTGAGCGCGGCGAGCTGGTGGGAGAGATGGGAAAGACCCCCCTGCCCAGAAGCCAGGCGAAAAAGACCGGCACCCGGACCCGCTGGCTGCCGGACCTGGACGTCTTCACGGACATCGCCGTGCCGGCGGAATACTACCGGGACGTGATGAAGCGGCAGGCGGTGGTGAACGCCGGCGTCACCTTCCGGCTGCGGGATGAGACGGAGGCGGGGAAGTTTGAGGAGACGGACTTCCTCTATGAAAACGGCATCCGGGACTATGTCGCCGAGCTGGCCGGAGAGGGGAGCCTTACCCAGCCGGCGGCCTTCTCCGCCGAGCGGAAGGGCCGGGACCGGGCGGACAAGCCGGACTACAAGGTGAAGTTCAACGTCTGCTTCTGCTTCTCCAATAAGGTCCAGATCATCGAGCACTACCATAACTCCAGCTTCCTGGAGCACGGCGGCAGCCCGGAGAAGGCCACGAAGTCCGCCTTTGTCAGTGCCATCGACAAGTATCTCCGGGAGCAGGGAAAGTACCAGAAGAGCGAGAGCAAGATCACCTGGCAGGATATCGAGGACTGCCTCATCCTGGTCTCCAACAACTTCTCCACCCAGACAAGCTATGAAAACCAGACCAAGAAGGCCATCAACAACCGGTTCATCCAGGAAGCCATGACGGAGTTCCTCCGCTCCCAGCTGGAGGTCTACTTCATTGAGAACCGCTTCGACGCCGACAGGATCGCCGAGCAGGTGCTCATCAACAAGCGGAGCCGGGAGAGCGCCGAAAAAGCCCGCCTCAACACCAAGACCAAGCTCTCCGCCAACATCACCATCGCCGACCGGGTGCAGAAGTTTGTGGACTGCCGGTCCAAGGACATCTCCCGGAGGGAGATCTACATTGTGGAGGGCGACTCCGCCCTGGGCAGCGTCAAGCAGAGTCGGGACGCGGAGTATCAGGGCATCATGCCCATCCGGGGCAAGATCCTGAACTGCCTGAAGGCGGACTACGCCCGGATCTTCAAAAGTGACATCATCATGGACCTCATCCGGGTGCTGGGCTGCGGCGTGGACGTGCCCGGCAAGCACGCCAAGAACGTCAGTGCCTTTGATATCACCAATCTCCGCTGGAGCAAGGTGGTCATCTGCACCGACGCCGACTACGACGGCTTCCAGATCCGGACGCTGGTTTTGACCATGATCTACCGGCTCTGCCCGGAGCTCATCCGGCAGGGATACGTCTATATCGCGGAGACCCCGCTTTTTGAGATCCGCTGCGGCGAAAAGACCTGGTTCGCCTACTCCGACAAGGAAAAGGCGGACATCGTGAAGGGCCTGGAGGGCAAGAGGTACAAGGTGGACCGGTCCAAGGGCCTGGGCGAGAACGAGCCGGACATGATGTGGCTCACCACCATGAATCCCGCCACCCGCCGCCTCATCCGGGTGATGCCGGAGGACGCCCGGCGCACCGCCCAGGTTTTCGACCTGCTGCTGGGGGACAACCTGCAGGGCCGGAAGGACCACATCGCGGAGAACGGGTACAAGTATCTGGAATTGGCGGACATCTCGTGAATTGACAACGCGTCATTGACAATGGATAATTCCGGAGGGATCGGCCCGCGGAAACTCGCGGAAGCTCACGAAACGGATCCTTGTCAAGGATCCATTTCTAATCCTTATACTAGTTCTTGATAAAAAGCTTTCCAAGCTTTTGATAGCGCCGCAGGCGCTTCAAGAACTTATGAGACGGCTTTTGCGGCAGACTGCCGCAAAAGGGCGACGCTG
>CAMBID010000124.1 GCA_945867445.1 uncultured Clostridia bacterium
CCTGGCCGGTCTTTACCGTGACCTGGTCCACGGTGCCTGCCATCCGGGCCACCACGCTGGTCTCCATCTTCATGGCCTCGATGACGGCCAGCACCTGGTTGGGCTCCACACGGTCGCCGGGCTTCACGTTCACCCGGGACACCATGCCGGGGATGGAGGCCCCCACCTGGCTCTTGTCCTTGGGGTCCGCCATCACCACCCGCTTGCCGGTATCCTTGGCGGCGGGATCGGGCACGGCCACCTCCCGGCGCATGCCGTTGAGCTCGAACTGTACGTTCCGGGTGCCGTCCTCATTCTGGTCGCCGAGACCGAGATAGCGGATCACCAGGGTCTTGCCGTCCTCGATGTTGATCTTGTTGGTCTCGCCCAGGGCCATGCCGTTGAAGAAGACGTGGCTTCCCATGCGCATGATATAGCCGTACTCCTTCCGGTGGCGGATGTACTCCTCAAAGACCTTGGGATACATGGCGTAGGAGAGGAGGGCACTGCGGTCGATGGGGGTCTTTTCGGGATAGAATTTCCGCATCTCCGCCTCCAGCGCGTCCCAGTCCACGGGGGGCAGCAGGTCGCCGGGGCGGCAGGTGATGGGCTCCTGCCCCTTCAGCACCACCCGCTGGAGGTCCTGGGGGAAGCCCCAGGCGGGCTGACCCATCATGCCTTGGAAGTAGCTCACCACGGAGTCCGGGAAGGCCAGGGCCTCGCCCCGCTCCACGATATTTTCCGGCGTCAGGTCGTTCTGCACCATGAAGATGGCGAGGTCTCCCACCATCTTGGAGGAGGGCGTCACCTTCACGAGGTCGCCCAGCATGTCGTTGACGGTCTTGTACATCTCCTTTACCTCGCCGAAGCGGTGGCCCAGGCCCAGGGACTCCACCTGGGGCTGGAGGTTGGTGTACTGCCCGCCGGGGATCTCATAGCGGTAGATGTCGGTGACGGGGCCCTTCAGGCCGTTGTCAAAGCTCTTGTAGCGGAGCCGGACGTCCGCCCAGTAATCCGCCAGCTCCTGAAGTCGCTGGGGATCGAAGCCGGGGTCCCGCTCCTGGCCCAGCAGGGCCTCCTGCAGGGAGTTCATGGAGGGCTGGCTGGTGAGGGAGGACAGGGGACCTATGGCGGTATCCACGATGTCCACTCCGGCTTCCGCCGCCATGAGGTATGTCGCGATCTGGTTGCCGGTGGTGTTGTGGGTGTGGAGATGGATGGGAAGCCCCACCTCTTGCTTGAGAGCCGAGATGAGCTTCTTGGCGGCGTAGGGCTTCAGGAGGCCCGACATATCCTTGATGCAGAGGGTGTGGGCGCCCCGCTTCTCCAGCTCCTTCGCGAGATTTACATAATACTCAAGCGTGTACTTGTCCCGCTTGGGATCCGATACGTCGCCGGTGTAGCACATGGTGGCCTCACAGAGCTTGCCCTGCTTTAAGACCTCGTCCATGGCCGCCTCCATGCTGGGCACCCAGTTGAGAGAGTCGAAGATCCGGAAGACGTCAATACCCCGCTTGGCGGCCTCGGCGATGAAGGCGCGCACCAGGTTGTCGGGATAGCTGGCATAGCCCACGAGGTTCGAGCCCCGCAGCAGCATCTGGAAGGGAATGTTGGGGATCTTCGCGCGCAGCAGGTCCAGCCGTTCCCAGGGGGACTCATGAAGGAAACGGTAGGCGGTATCGAAGGTTGCCCCGCCCCACATTTCCAAAGAGAAGCAGTCCGCGAGAATGTCCGCCGTGCCCTCGGCGCCCTTCACCATGTCCCGGGTGCGCATCCGGGTGGAGAGGAGGCTCTGGTGGGCGTCCCGCATGGTGGTGTCCGTGAGGAGGAGTTTCTTCTGGTCCAGCACCCACTGCTTCACGGCGTCGGGACCCTGGGTATCCAGCAGGTGCTTGAGGCCCATCCGGGGTGTGACCTCCCGGCGGGCGACCGGGAAGCGGGGGGTATCGTACTGGGCTCGCTCGGCGTCCGGGTTATTCACCTGGATGTTGGCGATGTAGCGCAGGACCCGGGTGGCCCGGTCCCGGGAGTCCGTGATGTCGAAGAGCTCCGGACTGTCGTCGATGAATTTGGTGTGGCACTTCCCCTGCAGGAAGGCGGGGTGGTGCAGGATGTTGGAGAGGAAGGGAATGTTGGTCTTGACGCCCCGGACGTGGACCTCGCCGATGGCCCGGGCGGCCCGGCGGCAGACGCCGGGGAAGGTGTTGTCCCAGGCGGTGACCTTCACCAGCAGGGAGTCGTAGTAGGGGGAGATGACGGTTCCGGTGGCGGCGTTGCCGCCGTCCAGCCGGACGCCGAAGCCGCCGCCGGTGCGGTACATGGTGATGCGGCCGTTGTCCGGGGCGAAGTTGTTCTGGGGGTCCTCCGTGGTGACCCGGCACTGGATGGCGTAGCCGTTGATGCGCAGGTCCTCCTGCTTCGTGAGGCCAATGTCCGGGCAGCTGAGGGGATAGCCCTGGGCAATGAGGATCTGAGCCCGGACGAGATCGATGCCCGTCACCATCTCCGTCACCGTGTGCTCCACCTGGATCCGGGGATTCATTTCAATGAAGTAGTGGTTTCCGCAGGCATCCACCAGGAACTCCACCGTCCCGGCACTGACGTAGCCCACACGCTTCGCGATCTTCACGGCGTCGGCGCGGAGCTGCTCCCGGGTCTCCTCCGGCACGGACCAGGCCGGGGCCACCTCCACCACCTTTTGGTAGCGCCGCTGGAGGGAGCAGTCCCGTTCCCCCAGATGCATCACGTTGCCGTACTGGTCACCCAGGATCTGCACCTCGATGTGCTTGGGCTCCACGATGAACTTCTCGATGAAGATGTCGTCGTTGCCGAAGGCCTTCTTGGCCTCGCTCTTTACCAGCTCAAAGGCGGGCTTGACCTCCTCGGGCCTGTCACAGCGGCGCATGCCCCGGCCTCCGCCGCCCCCGGCGGCCTTCAGGATCACCGGGAAGCCGAAGCTCACGGCCTTCTCCAATGCCTCGTCGCCGTCCCGCAGGGGCTCCGTGCAGCCGGGGACGATGGGCACGCCGCAGCTGATGGCGATCTGCTTGGCCGCCAGCTTGTCGCCCATCCGGGCCATGGTGTCGGACCGGGGGCCGATGAAGGCAATGCCCGCTTCCTCGCAGGCTCGGACGAAGTCCGCGTTCTCCGAGAGGAAGCCGTAGCCCGGGTGGATGGCGTCCACGCCCCGGCGCTTGGCAAGGTTGATGATCTCGCCGATGTCCAGATAGGCCCCCAGGGGACTGTTTTTCTCGCCGATGAGGTAGGCCTCGTCGGCCTTGGTGCGGAAGAGGCTCAGGGTGTCCTCCTTGGAGTATATGGCCACGGTGTTGAGCCCCAGGTCATAGCAGGCACGGAAGATGCGGATGGCGATCTCGCCCCGGTTGGCGGCGAGTACTTTCTGAAAGTGACGTTCTGGCACGGGCAGTCCCTCTTTTCTCGACAGAATAAGCTGCTTGACCGTTGCGCAAAATCTGCGCAACGGTCAGTGAAGTTCCGAAAAACCGGAGTCGGTTCCTGACAATATTATACGGGACGGTCCGGAAAAGTACAAGGGGAAAGGCGTTTCTTCCTGCTTTTCGTGAAAAACCCAGAGGAAAAGGTTCGCCTTTCCGGCCGCATATGGCAAAAGAAACAAGACGGTTTCTCCCCGGCGGACGCCGCCGCCGCAGGCTGTGCGCGGCGGGAGACCGGGAGTGGGAGGCAGGCGTAATACTACTCTCCCATTAAAATAAGATATTTTAATGGGAACCGCCGCGCTT
>CAMBID010000125.1 GCA_945867445.1 uncultured Clostridia bacterium
GGCATCCGTGATCCGGCGGCCCAGGAGCTCCATGGCGGAGCCCACGAAGAGCAGGGGCATCCCATCCTCCGCTGCCTGCCAGATGGCGGCGGCGGAGGGGGTCAAGGCCTCCAGCGCGGCCTTCTGGGCCCGCTCGGTGCCGGCCCCCAGGAAAAGGAGATGGCAGTCCGCAAGGTGGATTTCCTCCCCGGGCAGGACCGGCGTCACGGTGACGCGGTGGCCCAGGCCCTCCAGCGTCCGCCGGAGGACGGAGAGGTTGGCGTAGCTCCCGTAGAGGTTCATAAGGTCGGGATAGAGGTGGATAAGTTTCAGTTCCATCTTACAGCGCCTCCTTCTTCACGCAGGGAAGATCCAGCAGCTTGTCCCGGTCAGAGAAGCAGGTCACGACGTAGAGCGGCTCCCTGCCCCGGGCGTCGCCGCTCTCCAGGGCGGCGGCCGCCTGGGGGATGGCGGGAATGACGGTGATCTTCGCGGGGTCGATGCCCGTGAAGGAGAAGCGCTCCGCCAGATCGTGGCAGTACTGGCCGGAGAGGATCACCCGCCGGACCCGGGGGGTATTCAGCTGGTCGAAGTCGATGTCCCAGAGCCAGGAGGTCTCGCTGGTGAAGTACTTCCGGGAGACGGCGTCCACGATGACGAGGACGTCGCAGTCCTCCTTCTGAGAGGCAATATAGCGGAGGTTGGTGTCGTAGGCGATGGAGTTCTCATGCTTGCTGGTCAGGAGCATCCCGGGATGCTCCCCCAGGGTGAAGCGCTGCATCCGGCCGTTTTTCAGGGTGTAGCTGCTCAAAACCTTGACGATCTCCGCTCCGGGGACGTCCAGCCGGCGGCAGACGGCGTAGGCCGCCAGGATGTTGTAGGCATTGTAGATGCTGCGGAAGGCCAGCTCCACCGGGAATTCCCCGTCGATGGTGAGGACGCCGGCCTCCAGGTCGGCGGAGGTGATGGTGAAGTCGGTTTTCGGCTTGCGGTGACCGCAGCTCGTGCAGCGGTAGGCGCCGATTTGGTTATAATGGGCGTAGTCGTAGGTCATGGGGGCGTGGCAGAGGGGGCAGTAGGCCCCGTCGTGATAGACCCCCGTGGGGGCGTCCGTGGAGAAGGGCGCCCGGTCCATGCCGAACCAGACGGTCTTTTCGTGTCCCTGGGCGAAGCAGGAGGAGAGGGGATCATCGGCGTTCAAGATCAGCTCCGTCTCCGGATGGATGGCGGGCAGAATCGCCTCATAGACGCTCTCCGGATGGCCGTTGCGGGTGAGCTGGTCCCGGTAGAGGTTGGTGATGACGAACTCCGTGGGATGGAAGTAGCGGAAGGAGTAGCGGGCGTAGCGCTCGTCACTCTCTAACAGCAGCACGTCCGCCTTCACCCTGCCGCCTAAGGCGGCGTGGGTCAGGAGGAGGGTGGTGACGCCCTCCACCTGGTTGGAGCCCTCGGCGTTATAGATGACGGACTTGCCCTGGGAGCGGAGCACGGCGGCGATCATCTCCACCGTGGAGGTCTTGCCGTTGGAGCCGGTGACGGCCACGATGTGGGGCGGCAGGGTCAGCCGGGCCAGGATGTCCGGACAGATCTTCAACGCCGCCTTGCCGGGCAGGGAACTGCCCTTACCGATGAGCCTGCCCACGGCCCGGCCCAGCTTGCAGACAACGATGGCGAGAAATTTTCTCATGGGTTATCCTTCCTCTCCGGAGACGGCAGTCTCCCTCAGAAATCCCCGCACGGCCCGGTCAAGGGCGTCGGGGGAGCGGTTTGCAATAAAGTGTCCTCCCGGCAGCAGCACAAGGCGGCCGGCGGGGATGCTTGCGGCGATGAGGCGGGCGTGGTCTTCCCGGATGACGTCCCGGGTCCCGGCAATGACCAGGACGGGCATGGGGCGTTTCGGGAGCTCCCGGCGCTCATAGTGCAGTTCCATGCCCATGCCGCCCTCACTTTCCGAGATAGACCATCAGGACCGCGATGTCCGCGGGGCTCACGCCGCTGACGCGGCCCGCCTGGCCCAGGGAGCGGGGCCGGAGGCGGGAGAGCTTCTCCCTGGCCTCCAGCCGGAGGCCCTGGATGGCGGCGTAGTCGATGTCCTCCGGCAGCAGCCGGTTTTCCAGCCGCTCCATCTCCGCGATCTGCTTTTCCTGGCGGCGGATGTAGCCCTCATACTTCACCGCCAGCTCTACCTGCTCCCCCACATCCGCGGGAAGCTCCGGCCGCTCCGGGTCGAAGGGGGCCAGGTCCTGATAGCCGATGCCCGGACGGCGAAGAAGGGAAATCAGGGGGCAGCCATCCGGCACATCGGAGGTATTCTTCCCTGCCAGGAATGCGGAGAGCTCCGCCGACGGGGCAACGCCCTGGTGGGTCAGGCGGAGGATCTCTCTCTCCGCGGCGGCGTACTTCTCCTCCACCTTCCGGAGGCGTTCATCGGACACCAGGCCAATGGCATGGCCGATGGGCGTCAGCCGCCGGTCGGCGTTGTCCTGCCGCAGGACCAGGCGGTATTCGCTGCGGGAGGTCATGATGCGGTAGGGCTCCTCGGTGCCCTTGGTGACGAGATCGTCGATGAGGGTGCCGATGTAGCTCTCGGAGCGCTTCAGCACGAAGTCCCCCTTGCCCTGAAGCTTCCTCGCGGCGTTGACGCCGGCGGCGAAGCCCTGGACGGCGGCCTCCTCGTAGCCGGAGGAGCCGTTGAACTGCCCCGCCCCGTAGAGCCCAGCGATCTCCCGGTACTCCAGGGTGGGCTTCAGCGCCTGGGGGTCGATGCAGTCATATTCGATGGCGTAGGCGGGCCGGGTCATCTCCGCGCGGCGCAGGCCCGGGATGCTGTGGAGCATCTCCCGCTGGACATCCTCCGGAAGGGACGAGGAGAGGCCCTGGATGTAGAGCTCCTCGGTCTCCAGGCCCATGGGCTCCACAAAGATCTGGTGGCGCTGCTTCTCCGGAAAGCGGACGATCTTGGTCTCAAAGCTGGGGCAGTACCGGGGACCCACGCCCTCGATGGTGCCGTCATAGAGGGGGGAGCGGTCCAGATTCTCCCGGACGATCCTCTTCGTCTCCTCCGTGGTCCAGGTGAGCCAGCAGACGGCCCGGTTCTCCGGGGGCGTTTCGGTCCCGTAGGAGAAGGGCAGGGGCCGCTCGTCCCCCTCCTGCCGCTCCATCTCATGGAAGTCCACCGTCCGGGCGTTGACCCGGGGCGGCGTGCCGGTCTTGAAGCGCCGCAGGGGAAGGCCCAGGCGGAGCAGACTCTCCGTCAGGCGGTTGGCGGGGTGGAGTCCGTCCGGGCCGGAGGACTCCACGCAGTCCCCCACGATGGTCCGGCCGGAGAGGTAGGTGCCGGTGGCCAGGATCACAGCCTGCACGTCATAGACCGCTCCGGTGGTCAAAACCACCTGGGAAACGGCGCCATCCTCCACCCGGAGGTCCGCCACCTCGCCCTGGCGGACGTGGAGGCGGGGCTGGCGCTCCAAGGCGTGCTTCATGTACTCCTGGTAGCGGCGGCGGTCCGCCTGGGCCCGGAGGGACCAGACAGCGGGGCCCTTCCCCCGGTTCAAAAGGCGGTACTGGATACAGCACGCGTCCGCGGCCTTCCCCATCTCGCCCCCCAGGGCGTCCAACTCCCGGACCAGGTGCCCCTTCCCGGTGCCGCCGATGGCGGGGTTGCAGGGCATGTTGCCCACGGAATCCAGGTTGATGGTAAAGACCGCCGTCTCGCAGCCCAGGCG
>CAMBID010000126.1 GCA_945867445.1 uncultured Clostridia bacterium
CATGAGGGCCAGGGTGGAGCCGCAGATGGAGCCCTGGGAGGTGGAGCCGTTGGAGGAAACCACTTCGGAGACCACGCGGATGGCGTAGGGGAACTCCTCCACCGGGGGGATCACAGGCAGCAGGGCCCGCTCGGCCAGAGCGCCGTGGCCGATCTCCCGGCGGCCGGGGCTGCGGGCGGGCTTGGCCTCGCCCACAGAGTAGCCGGGGAAGTTATAGTGGTGCATATAGCGCTTCTCGGTCTCCTCCCAGATGGTGTCCAGCTTCTGGTTGGCGGAGAGGGTGTCCAGGGTGCAGACGGAAAGCACCTGGGTCTGGCCGCGGGTGAAGAGGCCGGAGCCGTGGGTCCGGGGCAGGATGCCGACTTCCGCGGAGAGGGGGCGGATCTCGTTTTTCTGGCGGCCGTCCACCCGGTGGCCCTGGAGGAGCCAGGCCTTCACGATCTTCTTCTGGAACTTGTAGGTGAACTCCTCCAGATACTGGTCCATGTCGGGGTACTCTTCCAGGTACTTTTCATGCCAATGCTCGATCATGGCGTTCCAGCGCTGCTCCCGGACGTTCTTGTCGTCGGTATCCATGGCGGCCTTGGCCTCGTCCATGAAGTTGGCCACGATGTCGTCGAACAGCTCCTGGTCGAAGGAGGCGTGGGGATAGTCGAACTTGGGCTTGCCGATCTCCGCCACCATCTGGTTGATGAGGGCGATCTGCTTCTGGTTCTCCTCATGGGCCATCTGGATGGCCTTGAACATGGTGTCGTTGTCCACCTCGTTGGCGCCGGCCTCGATCATGACCACCTTCTTGCCGGTGGAGACCACGGTGACGTCCAGGTCGCTGAGCTTGCGCTGCTCACTGGTGGGGTTCAGCACCAGCTTGCCGTCCACAAGGCCCACCTTCAGGGCGCCCACGGGGCCGTTCCAGGGGATGTCGGAGATGGCGAGAGCGGCGGAGGTGCCGATGAGGGCGGCGATCTCCGGCGTGCAGTCGTGATCCATGCTCATGACGGTGCACATGACGGAGACGTCGTTGCGGAAGTCTGAAGGGAAGAGGGGACGGATGGGCCGGTCGATAACGCGGGAGGTCAGAATGCCCTTCTCGCCGGGGCGGCCCTCCCGGCGGTTGAAGCTGCCAGGGATGCGGCCCACAGAGTAAAGCTTCTCCTCAAAGTCCACGCTCAGGGGAAAGAAGTCAATGCCGTCCCGGGGCCGGGGGGCGGCGGTGACGCAGCAGAGGACCCGGGTGTCGCCGTAGCCCACCATGACGGCGGCGTTGGCAAGCTCGGCCAGCTTCCCGACCTCCAGGGTCAGGGGGCGGCCCGCCAGATCCATCTCATACTTGTGGTAGCCGGGGAACTGTCTGTGGGTGATAATGGTTGACATAACGATGCTCCTTTTTCGTTCGTATTCCAGCCGTGACCGGGAGGGGGAGCTTTTCGTATTTGAAACGGAGCCGGAGGGCTTCCGGTTCTCTTTCAAACACAAAAAGACGCCTCCCCCCTGGCGCGGGTGCGGAGGAAATGGCAGAAAAGGGTGACGGAGGCAAAGCCCTCCGTCACCCGTTCCGGCAATTACTTGCGGATGCCCAACTTGGCGATGAGCGCACGATAACGCTCCACATCCTTGCGCTGGAGATAGTCCAGCAGGCTGCGGCGCTTACCAATCATCCTGTAGAGGCCGCGGGCAGAGTGCTTGTCCTGGGGATTCTTCTGCAGGTGAGCGGTCAGATCCTGGATGCGGCGGGTGAGAATGGCGACCTGGACCTCAGGGGAGCCGGTGTCGTTCTCATGGGTGCGGTTGGCGTCGATGATCTCGGTCTTCTGTTCCTTGCGAAGCATAGTGTGTTTCCACCTTTCAAAAATGTCTGCCCCGGGCGGCTGCGCCTCCGGCCGGTGGAGCCAAAAAGCGAAGCCGACGGGAATCACGCACATTGGCGTGCGAAGCAAGCATACCACACATTTCCCCGCTTGTAAAGAGCGAAAATGGGAGATTTTTGCGGCTGGCGCCGCATCCGGCCGCCCCGGCCGGGATCCCGCCAGGGCGACAAAAAAAGGACATCCGGGCGGATGTCCTTTCCCTGTAAGCGGGCCTCAGCCCAGCTGGTTGAGTTTCAGAGTCATGGCGCTCTTGCGGCGCGCAGCGGTATTCTTGTGCAGAATGCCCTTCGCCACAGCCTGATCGACCTTCTTGACTGCAACCTTATACGCGCCATCGGCCTCGGTGCGATTGCCTTCTGCGGCAGCGCCCTCGAACTTCTTGATGGCGGTCTTGAGTGCGGACTTCTCAGCCTTGTTGCGGGCGTTTCTCGCCTCGGCGATCAGAACGCGCTTCTTGGCAGACTTGATATTCGGCAAACCAAACACCTCCTTCGGCAAAATCCACGGTCGGCGAAAAGCCACCGTGCAGAATGATATTTTAACAGCAGATGACAGAAAAAGCAAGGCTTTTTTAAAATTTTTATTCGGTTTTTGCATATTGTATCTTCCTGCGCAAAAGCTAGGGGAACGCCACAAGATTTTGTGTCATAGGGAAACCGGATCAAAAGCGTTCAAGGCCTTTGACCGCGCGAAGCGCGTCCGGTATATGAGACGGCGCGGCGTGCATCCTGCACGCCCTGCGTGCGCGGAGCGCACGGGATCTCAAAGGAAAGGATTTCCTTTGAGCTTCGTATCAGCTTGCATGGAAAGGGGGCGTTTCCATGACGGAGACGCATCTGGGAAAGCGCACGGACCTGGCCCTGGAGGCCCAGGAGCTCTGGCAGGAGAGCGCGGCGGAGACCACAAAGCTGCCCGGCGTCTGTGCCCGGACGGAGCGGTGGGAGGGGCACGCCGTCACCCGGGTGGAGATCCTGGATGCCCGGGGCGCGGAGGCCCTGGGAAAGCCCGTGGGGACCTACCTCACATTGGATCTGGACGGCTTCTGGCAGCGGGAGGAGGGTTACTTCCCCCGGGCGGTGGAGGCCCTGGGCCAGCTCCTCCGAGACCTGCTGCCGCCGGAGGGCTCGGTGCTGGTGGTGGGGCTCGGCAACGCTGCCATGACGGCGGATGCCGTGGGGCCGGAGACCCTGCGGAATCTCCTGGTCACCCGGCACCTGATGGCCGCCATGCCCCGGCAGTTTGCGGGCTTCCGACAGGTCTCCGCCTTCAGCGCGGGGGTGCTGGGGGACACGGGAGTGGAGTCTGCGGAGTCCGTCCGGGCATTGGTGCGGGAGCTGCGGCCGGATCTCGTCATCGCGGTGGACGCCCTGGCGGCCCGGCGGCCGGGCCGGGTCTGCCATACCGTCCAGCTCTCGGACAGCGGCATTGTCCCGGGCTCCGGCGTGGGGAACCACCGGGCGGCTCTCGACCGGGAGAGCCTGGGGGTGCCGGTATACGCTCTGGGGGTCCCCACGGTGGTGGACGCCTGGACGTTGGCGGCGGACCTTCTGGAGCAGGCCGGCGTCCCGGACTGGGAAGGCGTCTTAAGAGAGAAGCAGCGGGGCATGACGGTGACGCCCCGGGACATCGACCGCCAGGTCCGGGAGCTCTCCCGGGTTCTGGGCTACGCCCTCACCTGGGCCCTCCAGGACCTGGACCTTCCGGCCATCACAGCATTGCTGGGGTGAGGGAGCTGCGGAAAGGAGTGAGGTTCCATGCAGCGACGCATGCGTCCGCACTCCGGAAATTCGGCAGAAGTATGCAAAGGACCCGGGAGCTGCCCCGGCGCT
>CAMBID010000127.1 GCA_945867445.1 uncultured Clostridia bacterium
GCTGACGAAGCACCGTGCGGAGCTGTAGGCCCTGACGGGGCGGGAAGTGCTGCTGTGCGTCGGAAGCGGCGCGTGCCTGGCGGTCCACTTTACCACCTATTTTGCCTCTATCTACCTCACCAGCATCGCGGCCTCCACGGTCCTGGTGAATACCGAGGTCTTCTACGTCTCCCTGCTGGGTCTCGTGATCCTGGGGCAGCGGGTCCGGCCCCTGGGCTGGCTTGGCATCGCCCTGACCTTCGCCGGGAGCTGCCTCATCGCCTTTGCCGATGCCGGCAGCGGCAGCAATATCCTCCTGGGGGACGGCCTGGCCCTGTTGGGGGCCCTGGCCGCCTCGGGCTACACCCTCCAGGGCAGCCTCTGCCGCCGGACGGTCAGCGCCACGGTCTATGCCGTCCTGGTCTACGGCACGGCCTTCCTGTGCCTGCTGGCCTTCCTGCTCCTGCGGGGGACGCCCCTTGGGGGCTATGGCGCCGTCAACGGCCTCACCGCCTTCGGCATGGCCCTCTTCTGCACCCTGCTGGGCCACAGCGTCCTGGCCTGGACGCTGAAGTTCCTGCCGGCCTCCTTTGTCTCCGCCGTGAAGTCTCTGGAGCCGGTCTTCGCCTCGCTGCTGGGTCTCGCCATCTTCGGGGAGGTCCCGGGGGTCTTCGCCCTGCTGGGCGGTCTCGTGGTGGTGGGCGGCGTGCTTCTGTGCTCCCTCAGCATGGGGATGCCGGAGAAGGCTGCCGCTTCCCGGAATTGAGCCCGTTTCACCGCATTTGCCCGATAAAACCCCGCCGCAGGAGATCCCACGGCGGGTTTCTTTGTCCTTATTCGCCCAGCGACCCGATGACTTCGTCGGAGAGGCTGTCCAGCAGCCCCAGATCCCAGACCAGCTGTAGAATGGTGTACCGGGCCCGGACCTCCTTGCAGTAGAGGAAGGTGTTTTTCAGGAGCTTCCCGTCTACGCCGATCTCGGCGGGAAGGCAGGGGCTCTCCAGAGACCGCAGCAGCACCATGATGGACCGGGAGGAAGGAAGGGCTGCCAGCAGCGCGTCGATCTCTCCCCAGTGAGCCTCCATCGTGTCGATGCGGCGGAGCCGGCCTTCTGTTTCGTTCTTCCTGGCCTTGGCCTCCATCTCAATGATGCCCTGGGCTGCGGGGCCGTAGGCGGTTTCGATCTCCTGCTGCCAGAGGGCAGGATCGTAAGCCCGCGCCGCTTTTCGGGCAGCGTCAAAGTCCACCGTGGTACGCCGCAGGGCCTCTGCCAGCTTCAAAACCAGGACCGTGCCCACACTGACCTGGGTGCCGTGGGGGACGGGCCGTTCGTGACGCTGCTCAAACATCATCTCCCAGTAGTGGGACATGTGGTGCTCGCAGCCGGAGGCCGGACGGGAGCTGCCATAAAGGCTCATGGCGACGCCGGTAAGCACCAAGCCGTTCATGATGTCGCCCAGGACCTCCGGATCCCGGTCCTTGGCCCGGTCGGCATCCGCCAGCACATCCTGGACGCACTGCTCCACCAGCTCCACGGTGCGCTCGCAGTAATGCTCCCCATTGATGAGCCGGGAGAGCTTCCAGTCACAAAGGCAGGTGAGCTTGCCCAAAAGGTCGCCCAGACCCGCTGCGATCATCCGATAGGGTGCACCCTTGAGGATGTCCGTGTCCCCCAGAATGGCGGTGGGGGTCTGAGCGTCGAAGGTGGTCTTCAGGTGGTCCACATTCAGCGCCGCGATGGAGGAGGCGAAGCCGTCCATGGGGGCGGCGGTGGCCACGGTGAAGAAGGGCCGCCTTACCCGGTAGCTGAAAAACCGGGTCATGTCGTTAATGGCGCCGGTGCCCACTGCTACCAGCAGATCGCAGTCCTTCGGGAGATGGATCAGGAGCTCACCAAGGGTAGCCTCGTCGAAGTCCGTGTGGTGCAGTACCCGGATCCCCGCCTTCACCCCGGCCTCCGCCAGGACCTCCAGGCAGCGTTTGCCGGCGATCTCATAGGTGATGGGATCGCTGACAAGGTACAGGCTGGTGAAGCCCAGCTCTCTGGCAAAGCGGGGAAGGTCCGCGATGGCTCCCTTGCCGATGCTGACCCGCTTCAGGGGGGCGTAGTGCTCCCGCCCGCAGGGACAGGAGAAGTGGGTATCCAGGTAATCCCCCAGGGGATGGGGGCTTGCGTACATCTCTTTCATCTCTCGCACTCTCTTTCCTTATCGCAGAAGCTCCGCCACGGTCTCGCCGAAGCGGCGGTAGTCGTCCACCTTGAAAAAGCGCACCTCTGCCCGGTAAACGCACTCGTCGTTGCCGCCGGGGCCGTAGTCGTCCCCGCAGAAGGCGGCCTCGCTGAGGGCGATGCCGTGGGCGACGCAATAGCGCTCCAGAGCGTAGCGCTTGTCATAGGGCTTGGGAGCCAGGTCGAAGGAGGAGCTGCCCCCTACGAAGACGTTGAACTCCGGGAAGGCCTCCGCCACTTGGTCAAGGACCGCCCGGCGGCGGGTTCTGTCCGGGTCAAAGGCCAGCTTGTCCGCCTGAGCCGCCTCCGTTCCCAGCAGGGCGAAGGTCAGCACGCCGGAGTCATGGAACTCCACGCTGCCGCCCACGTAGTGGGTGAAGCCGCAGCGGTACCGGAGCTCAGCCGCCCGGGCCAGGATGTTCTCCCGGTCGCAGGGGACGGGGGGTACGTTCTCCACCCGCAGGCTCCGATTCTTGGGGTCATAGGTGCCCTGCTGCATCCCGTAGTTGCCGATGACATCGATGGGGAAGTCCCCCAGCTGATGGAAGATGCGCTGGGCGTTTCCGGCCCCTACCATCAGGAGGCGGTAGCACTGGGACAGGGCCTCCAGCACGGCGCGGTTTTGGGGCTCGATGGGGGTCTTGTGCTGGGTCAGGGTACCGTCGAGGTCAAAGGCCACCAGCTTCAGGGGCGTGGACATGGGATTAGGCTCCTTTTCGTGAATTCATCCGGCATCCCACCCGGGGATGCCTACAGGTCAGTATAATGCCGCTGCGCAAAACTGTCAATCTTTGGCGCAAAGAATGAGAAACGCTCACATCTGTGTGCAAAAGGGGAGGAGAGACCGAAAGTCTCTCCCCCCAAAAGCAAAAGCCTCGCAGAGTTTCGGGGCCCAGCGCGAAAAAACATGATCGTTTTTCGCCGCGGCGTGTACGTGGCGAAAAATACCTATCGCGGAGCGAAGTGTCGCAGACCCGGCTTGCCGGGGGAAGGCACCCGAGCGCAGCGCATCCTTTGCCGGACAAGCGGGAGCTTGTCCGGCAGTGTTAGAGAGGGGGAACGCAGTCCCCCCTCTAGATAGCTATGATGGTCTCCCTCCGCACCGCCGGATACCCCTCTGGCGGCTGGGCGTCAGTGACGAAGTAGTCCACGTCCCCCAGGGACACGCAGTTATAGATGGACTGCTTGCCGAACTTGCTGCTGTCGCAGAGGAAGACGCTGGCGGCGGCGCTGCGCAGGATGCTGCGGCGCAGCATGGTCTCGGATTCCGAGGTGTCCACGATGTCCCCCCGCTCATTGATGCCGTAGGAGGAGAAGAACATCAGGTCCACGTTGAAGTTCCGCGCACCGTCCAGGGCGATGGGACCCACGGCGCAGAGGGAACTGCTTTGGATCTCGCCCCCCAGGCAGTAGGTCCGGATGCCCTTGCTCTGGAGCTGGACGGCGGTCATGAGGCCGTTGGTCACTACCGTC
>CAMBID010000128.1 GCA_945867445.1 uncultured Clostridia bacterium
AAGATTTTTATCAAGTAAGAGTATCACGCGGCGGGTCTGCTTTTTTCTGCGGTAAACCGGGCTATACGGACTGCGGGGACGCGCGCTCAAGGGGCGGATGCTCTGCGGGGAAACGGACCGTCCCCCGTGCCAAGACGGCGCGTGGGGATCTTGCCCCGGCGGGGCGGAAGGGGCGGATTTCCGCCTCTCTGGCGCTTGACAAAGCGGGGCTCTGACCATACAATATATCATGAGAGGATAGTGCCCTTCCGGCGGAAGGATCCCGCCGGAGGAGGAAGGAAGCACCATATGAACATTCAATGGTACCCCGGTCACATGACCAAGACCCGGCGGATGATTGCCCAGCAGATCAAGAATGTGGACGCCATCTGTGAGATTCTGGATGCTCGGATCCCCATCTCCAGCCGGAACCCGGATGTGGATGAGCTGACGGCGGGAAAGCCCCGGCTGGTGATTTTGAACCGGGTGGATCAGGCGGACGGCGAGGCCACCCGCCGCTGGGCGGCATTCTTCCGGGGAAAGGGCTATGCTGTTCTGGAGTGCAGCGCCAAGGCTGGCACTGGGACGAAACAGTTCGCCGGGGCCATCCGGGAGCTCCTGGCGGAGAAAGTCCGGGCCTGGGAGGTCAAAGGCGCCCAGCGGACGCTGCGGGTGATGGTCCTGGGCATTCCCAACGTGGGAAAGTCCACCTTCATCAACCGGGTGGCGGGCCGCAAGACCGCCAAGGCGGAGGACCGCCCCGGTGTCACCCGCTCCCAGCAGTGGGTGCCCATCGACCGGGGGCTGGAACTGCTGGACACTCCGGGCATTCTCTGGCCCAAGTTCGACGACCAGAGCGTGGGACTGAACCTGGCCTACACCGGCGCGGTGAAGGATGACATCCTGGACACCGAGACCTTGGGCTGCCATTTGATGACGTTTCTCGGCACCCGGTACCCGGAGGCCCTCCTGACGGCCTACAAGCTCACCGCCCTTCCGCGGCGGGAGGCAGAGGACGACCTTGCCTGGGGCTACCGCCTTCTGGAGGCGGCAGCCCGGAAGCGGGGCTTTCTCATCTCCGGCGGCGAGGTGGATACCGAGCGTATGGCGAAGATCCTGCTGGATGAGTTCCGGGGCGGCAAGCTGGGCCGCTTCACCCTGGAGCTGCCGGACTGAGGCTGATTTCATACGACTTTCCCATTAAAATAAGATAGTTTCATGGGAACCGCCGCGCTTTGCGCGTCGGTGCGTTTCCTAAGAATCCAACGCGCCGTTGGCGCTATCAAAACAAGACGATGGTCTTGTTTTTCATGGATTCTAGTATGAGAGACGCACCGGGAAGGAAGGGGAGAGCAATGGAAGAACTTTGGAGCTGCGAGGACCCCCTGCGGGCAGAGGGCCTTACCCTCTGCGGCGTGGACGAGGCGGGGGCGGGCCCCCTGATGGGGCCGGTCTATGCCGCGGCCGTCATCCTGCCCAGGGATGCCGATCTTCCGGGGCTCAACGACTCTAAAAAGCTGACGGAGAAGCGCCGGGAGGTCCTTTATGGTGAGATCTGCGCCCAGGCCATCGCCTGGAGCGTAGCCCGGGTGGAGGCGGCGGAGATCGACGAGATCGACATCCTCAACGCCAGGCTCCTGGCCATGAACCGGGCCATCGGCGGTCTTTCCGTGAAGCCGGACCTGGCCCTCATCGACGGCAACCGGGACCACGGCAGCCGGGTGGCCATCCAGGTGCCCCACGAGACGCTTATCGGCGGGGACGGGCGCAGCGCCTCCATCGCGGCGGCGTCCATTCTGGCCAAGGTCAGCCGGGACCGGTACGTGACGGAGATCCTGGATAAAAAGTACCCCCAGTACCAGTTCGCAAAGCACAAGGGCTACGCCACGAAGCTCCACTACGCCATGCTGGATGCGTATGGCCCCTGCCCGGAGCACCGCAGGAGCTTCCTGCGGAAGTGGGGGCAGGGGAGATGAGCCTTGCCAAGAGCCGGGGCGACCGGGGGGAAGCCGAGGTGGCCCGGTATCTCCGGAAGCGGGGCTATGCCCTCCTTGCCAGTCAGTGGCGCTGCCGCTTCGGGGAGATCGACCTCATCGCGAAGGACCGCCGGGGCACCCTCCTCTTCGTGGAGGTAAAGCTCCGGGGGGAGGGGGCCGTGGGCCTTCCCCGGGAGTTCGTGGATGAGCGCAAACGCCGGCGCCTTCGGACGGCGGCGGAGCTGTACCTCTCCGTGTATGGCATCGAGGCCCCGGTACGCTTCGACGTGGCGGAGGTTTATACTGACGCCGCCGGGAAGCCACAGCGCATCGAATACCTGGAGGACGCCTTTCAGTGACGCCCCCCGGAAGGGAGCGCGCATGAACGATCTCCGCGTCTTTGACGCCCACGCTGACACCGTCAGCTTCCTGCACCGATATGGCTATGACATCCGGCGCTCTCCGGGACACTGGGACCTGACGAGAGCCGGGGCGTTTGCGGGCTTCGCCCAGATTTTCGCCCTTTGGTCGGATTGGGCACCCGGGGACGCCCTTTGGCGGGAGTGCCAGGCCCAGCACGAGACCTTCCTTCTGCTGCTGGAGCGATGCCCCGGCCAACTGCGGCACTGCCGCACAGCTCCGGACGTAGAGCGGGCCTGGGCGGAGGGGAAGACTGCCGCCATCCTCTCTGTCGAGGGGGCGGAGATGCTGGAGTGCGATATCCGCAAGCTGGACATCGCCGCGGACTGGGGCGCCCGGGCCCTGAACCTCACCTGGAACTTTGCAAACCCCCTCTCCGGCAGCAGCGCGGAGCGGCCGGAGCAGGGCCTGACGGCGCATGGCCGGGACTTCCTCCGCGCCATGGAGGAGCGGGGGATCCTGCCGGATGTCTCCCATCTCTCCGACCCCGGGACCTGGGATGTGCTGCGCATGGCCCGGGGGCCGGTGATCGCCAGTCACTCCAACGCCCGGGCCCTCTGCCCCCACCGGCGGAACCTGACGGACGATCAGTTCCGGGCCATCCGGGATACCGGGGGCTTCGTGGGGCTCAACGCCTACCTTCCCTTCGTGGGGGGCGGCGGAGAGCTGGAGGACCTGGCCCGGCACTTGGAGCACTTCCTCTCCCTGGGAGGGGAGAAGACCGTGGGGCTCGGCGGGGACTGGGACGGTTGCGACGCTTTCCCCCGGGGCATCACCGGCATCGAGAGCCTGCCCGCCTTCCGGGACTTCCTGCGCCGGCGGGGCTGGCCGGCGGACCTGCTTCATGATATCTTTTCCCGCAACCTTCTGCGGGTGATCGGAGGAACCAAACAGCTATGAAGTACCTGAGCACGAGAGACAAGACGCTGCGCCTGGACGCGGCGGAGGCAATTCTTACCGGTCTTTCCCGGGACGGCGGCCTCCTGACCCCGGAGAGGATCCCCCGGATCGGGGGGGACTTCCTCCGGGAGCTGACGGCGCTTTCCTATGAGGAGCGGGCCGCCAAGGTCATGGCCCTGTACCTGACGGACTACACGGAGGAAGAGCTTCTGGGCTTTGCCAGGAACGGCTACGGTCCGTCGAAGTTTGATACCCCCGCCGTGGCCCCTCTCCGGAAACTGGATGACGCCACATTTTGCCTGGAGCTCTGGCACG
Source organism: uncultured Clostridia bacterium (assembly GCA_945867445.1). GTDB lineage: Bacteria > Bacillota > Clostridia > Oscillospirales > Oscillospiraceae > Oscillibacter. The sequence goes on from CAMBID010000128.1 coordinate 3,591, forward strand.
GGCCGACCTCCGCATTTAAGGATATGGCATTGCAGATGCTGCCCCAGCTCCTCTCCGCCGCCCTCCGCAAGCGGGGGGAGGAGACGACT
>CAMBID010000129.1 GCA_945867445.1 uncultured Clostridia bacterium
GGGGCTTGATGGCGAGATCGTCCGGCCCCACGTGATTCATGGGGGAGAGGACGCCGTGAAGGACATGGTAGCGGCCATGGTACTCCCGGGAGCGCTCCATGGCGGCCACGTCCCGGGGATCCGCCACCACGCAGATGGTGGCGCTGTCCCGCTTGGGGGAGGCGCAGATAGGGCAGAGGCCCCCGGCGCTGAAGTTCTGGCACACCGGGCAGCAGGTGACGGAGCGCTTGGCGTCCAGAATGGCGTTTGCGAAGGCCTCCGCCTCCCCCTCCGCCATGCCGAGGACGTGGAAGGCCAGGCGCTGGGCGGACTTGCGGCCGATGCCCGGGAGCTTCGCGAACTGCTCCGTGAGCTTTTCCAGCGGGGCGGGAAAGTAATCCATGCCTGCCCCTCCCTCAGCCCCGGAGTTGGGCGATGCGCTCCGGGATGTTCTCCGCCTTGTAGACGCTGCTGCCGGCCACCAGCACGTTGGCCCCGGCTGCCACGCAGACCTTGGCGGTCTCAGGATCCACGCCGCCGTCCACCTCCAGCTCGCAGGCGGGATTGCGCGCGTCGATCCATTTCCGGAGAGTCGTGACCTTGGGCATCATGTCCGCCATGAACTTCTGCCCGCCGAAGCCGGGCTCCACGGTCATGACCAGGAGGATATCCACCTCCTCAAGGTACGGCAGGGCCGCCTCGGCGGGGGTGGCGGGCTTCAGCACGACGCCGGCCTTTTTGCCCTTGGCATGGATGGCGGCGATGGCTTTGTGGAGATTTTCCTCCGTGTCCGCCTCCACGTGCATGGTGACGAGGTCCGCCCCGGCGTCGCAGAAGCGCTGCGCGTAGAGGCTGGGCTCCTCGATCATCAGGTGGACGTCAATGGGCAGCTCCGTCACCGGGCGGATGGACTTCAGTACCGGCAGCCCGATGGAGATGTTGGGCACGAAGCGGCCGTCCATTACGTCGAAGTGGACGTAGTCGGCGGTGGCGATGCGGCGGATGTCCCGTCCCAGCTCCGCGAAATCGGCGGAGAGGATGGAGGGCGCGATCTTGATCATAGGAGTCCCCTTTCCCGGCGTTGGCCGCGGATGATTTTCGACATCCTATTTTAGCAGAGTTCCCAGGGAAAAGCAACGGGCGGAAACCAACACTTTCGTTGCAAATGCGACAGATATTTTCCGGGAAATGCGGTATGCTATCCTCGAAAGGGAGGTGGGAGGCATGACCTATGATATCCTCATCGTGGGCGGAGGTCCGGCGGGGCTCAGCGCCGCCGTGAATGGCCGGGCCCGGGGGAAAAGCGTGCTGCTGCTCTCCTCCCCCATGGCGGACAACCCCCTCTGGAAGGCGGAGCGGGTGGAGAACTACCTGGGCCTTCCCGGCGTCACCGGGCCGGAGCTGCTGGGCGCCTTCCGCCGCCACGCGAAGGCCTCTGGCGCGGAGATCCGGGAACTCCGGGCGCTTTCCGCCATGCCCGTGGGGGAAACGTGGTATCTCAGCGGGGAGGAGCATGTCTTTGAGGGACGCTCCCTGGTGCTGGCCGCCGGGGCCGTCCGGGGAAAGGCCCTGCCCGGGGAGGAACGGCTTCTGGGTCGGGGCGTCAGCTACTGCGCCACCTGCGACGGCATGCTTTACCGGGGCCGGGACGTCGTGGTCTTGGGCTGGACGGAGAGCGCGGAGCGGGAGGCGGACTTCCTGCGGCGCATCGGCTGCGCCGTGCGGTTCCATGACCGGCCCCAGGGCGTGGAGATCCTGGGGGAGGACGCCGTCACCGGCGTCCGGGTCAATGGCCGGGAGGAGAAGGCCGACGCCGTCTTCCTGCTGCGGCCCGCCGTGGCCCCGACTGCCCTGCTGCCGGGCCTCGCCGTGGAAAACGGGGCTGTGACGGTGGACCGAAACATGGCCACAAACCTCCCCGGCGTCTTTGCCGCCGGGGACTGCACCGGCGGGCCCTATCAGGCGGCGAAAGCTGCGGGCGAGGGGCTCATCGCGGGGCAGAGCGCGGCAAAATGGGCGGACAGGACAAATCAGTGACCGGGGCCATCCCCGGAGAAGGAGAGCATGGATATGGCATTGGAGCATTGGAACGCGGCGGGCTTCGCCGAGGCAAGCACCAGCGACCAGCTGGTGGTGGTGGATTTCTGGGCCGACTGGTGCGGCCCCTGCAGGATGCTGGGCCCCACGGTGGAAGAGCTGGCGGAGCGCTATGACGGAAAGGCCCGGGTGGGCAAGGTCAACGTGGACGCGGATCCCGAGCTTGCCCGGCACTTCGGCATCATGAGCATCCCCACGGTGGTGTTCCTGAAGGGCGGCAAGGAGATCGCCCGGAAGGTGGGCGTCATGCCCGCCGCCGTGTACGATGGGCTCGTACGGGAGAACCTGTGAACCAGGCGGGGCGGGAGGCGCTTCCTGCCCCGCGTTTCCTTCGGGAGAAATGACAAATTTGTAAATTCCGCCGCCGGACGGTTGCCCCGGGGGAAAATTGCGTGTAGAATACAGGTGTCCCGGCGGAGACAGGTGTCCTCTGCCGGTGAAACGGTTCCGTTGTGGGAAGGGGTCTTCTTCATGCAGCTTTTTGCCAGACTGCGGGACGCCATGGCCCGTTTTATGTACGGGCGTAACGGCGTGGATCAGCTGAACATCGCCATGCTCTGGACCTCCATCGGGGCGGACCTGCTGGCGACCATCCTGATGCGGCAGCAAAACAGCATCGCCTATGTGGGTCTGGTGCTGTACTACGGAAGCGTCATCCTCTGGGTGCTGGTGCTTTTCCGGATGTTCTCCCGGAACCTCTACAAGCGCCAGGCGGAGAACCAGAAGTGGCTGCAGGCCCGCTCCCGCCGGCGCAGCGCCGCCTCCGCCGCCAAAGCCCGCCGGGCGGACACGGAGCACAAGTACTTCACCTGCAGGCAGTGCAAGGCCATCTGCCGGGTGCCGGTGGGCAAGGGCAAGGTCATCATCACCTGCCCCAAGTGCGGCGCGGAGATCCACGGCAAGACCTGAGACACGAGGGACGCCCCGGCGGGCGTCCCCTTGCACTTTCCATGAAAATTCCGGAATTTTTGACGCCGCGCCCCAGGCGCGGGGAAAGGGGATCCTATGCACGACCTGCCGAAACAGTATCACATCCACTGCGCCCCCGGGGACGTGGGCCGCTACTGCATCCTGCCCGGAGATCCCGGCCGGGTGCCCGCCATCGCCGCCCTTTTTGACGACGCCCGCCCCGTGGCCCAGAACCGGGAGTACAACGTCTACACCGGCAAGCTCCTGGGAGAGACGGTCAGCGTTTGCTCCACCGGCATCGGCGGCCCCTCCGCCGCCATCGCCATGGAGGAGCTGGTGAAGTGCGGGGCGGATACCTTCCTCCGCACCGGCACCTGCGGCGGCATCGACCTGCCGGTGCGCTCCGGGGACATCGTGGTGGCCACCGCCGCCATCCGCTATGAGCACACCAGCCTGGAGTACGCCCCCATTGAGTTCCCCGCCGTGGCGGATCTGGACGTCACCAACTGCCTGGTGCAGGCCACCCGGAACCTGGGCTATCCCCTGCACACCGGTGTCGTCCAGTGCAAGGACAGCTTCTACGGCCAGCACAGCCCCGAGGCCTCCCCGGTCTCCTACGAGCTGCAGCAGAAGTGGGAGAGCTGGAAGCGCCTGGGCGTCAAGGCCAGCGAGATGGAGTCCGCCG
>CAMBID010000130.1 GCA_945867445.1 uncultured Clostridia bacterium
GGCCCATCTCGTCAAAGGGGATGACGCCGTAGACCATGATAAGAAAGGTCAGGGTGAAGAGCGCCATGATGACCTTGCGCTTCGCCGTAAAGGGCACGGTCTCGTCCATGGCGACATGAATTTTTCCCGCGCCGACACCCACCACGGATTTGGAGGGGTTTTTCTTGACCCTGGCGGCGTAGGCCATGACGAACCAGATGGCCGCACCCTCGAACACGATCCACTGGAGGACCCGGAGCAAAATGCCCTCGCCCAGGGACACACCGGCGAAGCCCGCCGCGATGCCGGTGGCAAAGGGGTTCACCGTGGAGGCGATGACGCCGGCTCCTGCCCCCAGCAGGATGACGGAAATGCCCACCACCGCGTCATAGCCCGCGGCCAGAAACACCGGGATCAGCAGCGGATAAAAGGCCATGGTCTCCTCCCACATGCCATACGTCGTGCCGCCCAGGCCAAACAGCAGCATCAGGATGGGGATGAGCCACTTCTCCCGGCCGTTCAGCCGGGCAATGACATTGCTGACCCCGGCATCGATGGCCCCGCTCTTCATCACGACGCCCAGGAATCCCCCCACCATCAGGATAAAGACGCAGACGTCCACCGCATCGTAGAAGCCGGAGAAGGCCGCCTTGGCGATGGCACCCAGCCCCTGGGGGTTGGGCTCCACGCTTTGATAGGTGCCGGGAACCGGGACGCCGTCCAGGCGCTCATAGCTTCCCGCCGGAATCAGCCAGGTGGCGGCGGCCACCAGGACAATAAGCAGGAAAAGGATGGTGTATGCCGTTGGCATGCGGAAGCGCTTCATAGAGGGACCTCCTTTTTCGGCGGGTACCCCGCCGGGGATGTCCGTGACCACGGACGGGGTGGGCCCGCCTGCAGGCGGGAAGGTTGGGGAAAACCGGGGTCGGGAAGGCCCCGGCCATTCCGAATCGGCGCGGGCACCCGCCAGGGCGGCTTTATGCCATGGTGGCTACCAGGACGGCCTTGATGGAGTGCATGCGGTTCTCCGCCTCGTCGAAGACGACGCTGTGGGGGCCGCGGAAGACTTCGTCGGTGACCTCCCGGATGTCGATGCCCTTGGCCTGCCAGTCCCGGGCCATTTTGGTCTCAAAGTCGTGGAAGGAGGGGAGGCAGTGGAGGTAGAGAACGTCGGGATTTCCGGTCTTCTCCAGCACGCTTTCATCCACCCGGTAGGGGGAGAGCATGGCCGCCCGCTCCGCCATCTTGTCCTCCTCGCCCATGGAGGCCCAGATGTCGCCGTAGATGACATCCGCGTCCTTCACGTCCTCCAGGCTGTCGGAAATTTCGATGAGGCCGCCGTTTTTCCGGGCCTCGGCGAAGGCGGCGTCCCGGATGGCGGGGTCCACCTCCCGGCAGAGGGCCTCCGGGCCGATAGCGGTAAAGCGCATGCCCATCTTGGCCGCGCCGATCATCCAGGCGTAGCACATGTTGTTGCGGACGTCCCCGGGGAAGGCCACCTTGATCTCCTTGAGGGGCTTTTTGCAGTGCTCCTCGATGGTCATCATGTCGGCCAGGATCTGGGTGGGGTGGTCGGCGTCGGTAAGGCCGTTCCAGACCGGAACACCGCTCCACTTGGCCAGGTTTTCCACCACGCTCTGCTGATAGCCCCGGTACTCGATGCCGTCGAAGAAGCGGCCGAGAACCTTCGCGCTGTCCTCCAGGCTCTCCTTCTTGCCCATCTGGGAGCTGCCGGCATCCAGAAAGGTGACGTGGGCGCCCTCCTGGGTGGCCGCCACCTCGAAGGAGCAGCGGGTGCGGGTGGAGGTCTTCTCAAAGAGCAGCACGATGTGCTTGCCCTTCAGGGTGGGGGCGTGGATGCCGCAGCGGCGCTTGCGTTTCAGGTCGTGGCCCAGGTCCAGGAGATAGCGGATCTCCTCCGGGGTAAAATCCTGGAGCGTCAGGAAGCTCCGGCCTTTCAGATTGACTGCCATAGGGATTCTCCTTTACACAATTTGGAATTCCGGCCCCGGCCGGGGCCGGTGAAAGGCAGGGGGTTCCCTTTTACAGGTCCTCCCGCCAGAAGGGCATGCTCATGCAGCGAGGGCCGCCCCGGCCCCGGGAGAGCTCCGCCGAGGGGATGACGTGAAGCTTCACGCCATGCTCCTCCAGGGCCCGGTTGGTGACGTGGTTCCGGGAGTAGACCACGACTTCCCCCGGGGCGATTGCCAGGGTGTTGGAGCCGTCGCTCCACTGCTCCCGGGCGGCATCGATGCCGCTGCCCCGGCCGCAGGGGATCAGGGTAACGGCGTCCAGGTGGAGGTGTCGCTTCAGGATATCCTCCAGCCGCCCCTCCTCCTGCCGGATGCGCACGCGGCGCTCCTCGTCCAGCTCCATGACGTAGACCGTGATATCCGAGAGGATGTTGGGATGGACGGTGAACTTGTCCCGGTCCACCATGGTGAAGACGGTATCCAGGTGCATGAAGGAGCGGCTCTTGGGGATGCTCACCGCCAGGACCTTCCGGAAGGTGGGGCTCTCCCGCAGCACCGTCTCCGCCAGGGCGTCGATGGAGTCCTCCCGGGTGCGCTCGGAGATGCCCACGGCTAACACCTCCGGCGACAGCACCAGGATGTCCCCGCCCTCCAGAGAGCTGGTCTTGCCCCGGTCATACCAGCGGGGAACCTGCTTGTACTTGGGATGGTACTCGAAAAGGAATTTCCCGAAAAGGGTCTCCCGGTTCCGGGTGACGGTGTGCATCCGGTGGAGGGACACGCCCCCGCCGATGCAGGCGAAGGGGTCCCGGGTGAAGTAGAGGTTTGGCAGGGGGTCGACGGCAAAGGGGTAATCCTCCTCCCCCGCGGCGGTGAAGTCCGCGAGCTTTCCGCCCCGGCGGAGCTGCGCTTTCCGGATGCCTGCCATGCACTGCTCCACGAGAGCTTTCCCGGTGAGCGGGGCCAGGAAGTCCTCCAGCGCCCGGCGCCGCCGCTCCTCCGTAACGCCGCCCTCCGTCAAAAATTCCGAGACGAAGCGCTGGCGGATCTCCGGGGCCGTGAAGCTCTCCGCCACGAGATCCGAGAGGTACAGCACCTCTACCCCCGCCCGGCGGAGGCAATCCGCGAAAGCGTCGTGCTCCCGGCGGGCCTCCTCCAGGTAGGGGATGTCGTCAAAGAGCAGCCGCTCCAGGTATTCCGGCATCAGGTTTTCCAGCTCGCCGCCGGGGCGGTGCAGCAGCACCTGCCGCAGCCGCCCGATCTCCGAGCAGACATGGATCGCTTGTTCCAATGGGGTCTCCTCCTTCTTATCCTGCTTTTCAACAAAACGAGTGGATCGTTTGATTGGGCCGCAAGGCGCAGCCCAGCGGCGAAGCCGCTGAAAATGCCGTTCCATCCTCTCTTTGCCGCCTTTGGCGGCACGGCGTTTCCCGCCGCGATCAAGCAGTTTTCCATGCTTTTATCAAAGACTCGTATTACTGCGCAGGATGTTCCCTGTTAGGATTGCTTATTTCTCCCGTTTCATGCGCGGGCGCGCAAAAAAACGCCGCCCACGCTCCCTGCTGATAAGACAGTAAAATTCAAATTTCTTGGAACAGGCATCATTTCGGTCATGCCTGTTCCGCTTTTAGCAGCTCGTCCACGGGGATGTAGCCTACAAGATCGTACTCGATATGTACCTTCTGCCTGCGCTTGCCGCTGGACTTGTCAGGTGCAT
>CAMBID010000131.1 GCA_945867445.1 uncultured Clostridia bacterium
GTTGGCGCTATCAAAACAAGACAATTGTCTTGTTTTTCATGGATTCTAGTATAAATGGCGGTTGATGCGTTCAGCCCTCCTGGGCGATGGCGGCGCAGACCAGCTCCGCCATGCGGCAGCCGTCCACCGCGGCGGAGAGGATGCCGCCGGCGTAGCCCGCCCCCTCCCCGCAGGGGTAGAGGCCCCGGACGGGGGACTGGCCGTCCTCCCCCCGGGGGATGCGCACCGGGGAGGAGCTGCGGCTTTCCACCGCCGTCATCACGGCGTCCGGCGCAGCATAGCCCGGGAGCTTTCTCCCCAGAATGGGCAGGGCCTGGGAAATGGTCTCCGAGACGAAGGAGGGCAGGCAGTCGTGGAGGTCGCACCAGCGGACGCCGGGGCGGTAGCTGGGGGCGACCCGGCCGGGGCCTTCGCTGGCCTTCCCGGCCAGGAAATCCTCCACCCGCTGGGCGGGGGCCCGGTAATCCCGGCCGCCGGCATCAAAGGCGGCCTCCTCCAGCCGCCGCTGGAATTCCACGCCCGCCAGGGGGCCGTCGCCGCCGAAATCCTCCGGCGTGACGCTGACGAGAAGGGCCCCGTTGATGTTTTCCTTGTCCCGGGCAAACTCGCTCATACCGTTGGTGACCACCCCTCCCTCCTCCGAGGCGGCGGCCACCACCTCTCCGCCGGGGCAGACGCAGAAGGAGAAGGCGGCGCGTCCGCTGGGCAGGTGGCAGGAGAGCTTGTAGGTGGAGGCCGGGAGCCCCGGGGCCCCGGCATACTCCTTATACTGGGCGGCGTCGATGTCATGCTGCCGCTGCTCGATGCGGACGCCCACGGCGAAGGCCTTGGGCTCCATGGGGACGCGGCGGTCAAGGAGCATGGCGAAGGTATCCCGGGCGGAGTGGCCGGGGGCCAGGATGAGGCGGCGGCAGGGGAGGACCTCCGTCCCCCGGGGGCTTGCCACCGTGACGGCGGAAAGGGCCCCGTCCTCGACGAGGAGGTCCGTGAGCTGGTGCTCAAAGCGCACGTCCGCCCCCAGGGCGATGAGCTCCCGCCGCAGGTTCCGCAGGGCGATGTGGAGGTAATCCGTCCCCACGTGGGGCTTGGCGTCCACCAGGATGTCCCGGGGCGCGCCGCAGGCGGCCAGCTCCTCCAAAATGAAGCGGTGACGGATGTCACGGGTGCCGGTATTGAGCTTCCCGTCGGAGAAGGCCCCGGCCCCGCCTTCGCCGAACTGCACGTTGGACCTGGGGTCCAGGTGCCCGGTGCGGAAGAATTCCTCCACATCGCGCTGCCGCTGCTCCACCGGGCGGCCCCGCTCCAGGAGGATGGGCCGCTGTCCGGCCCGGGCCAGGACCAGCGCGGCGAAAAGCCCTGCCGGGCCCGCCCCCACCACGATGGGGCGGAGAGCGGCAGGGGGCATGGGGGCGGGAGGCGCGTAAGGCTCAGGCATCGTCCAGCGGCTCACCTGCCTATCCCGGCAGCGGCGGAGCACCGCCGCCTCGCCCTTCACCTCCGCCGCCGCGGCGCAGACCCACTGGACGCCCTCCCGGGCGTCGATGCTTCGGCGCAGCAGCGTGAGGGACAGGAGGTCGCCGGCATTGCGCAGCCGCAGGCGCTGCAGGACTTTTTCCCGCAGGACGGCCTCCCCGCATCCCACCGGCAGCTTGATCCCTTCGATCCTCAGCAAAGATACTCCCTCGCTTTCCAAGATGTTTTTCACGGCAAAAAGGAAATAAAAAAGACACAAGTTTTTCAGCTTCTTTTTAGATAACTATAGTATACTTCAGCCAACATCGCAAGAGGAAGTGCTCCGGCAGTGGCAAATCCCGGGGCACCGGAAAGAAAATTCACAGGATCCACCGGAATTCTTCACGATTTTGAAATAAAGTCCGTGTAGGATGAGGACAGAGCTGCAAGGAGGCATCCCTATGTATAACGACGAGAAGAACCTTTACCACTACACTTACCGGAAGTCCGGCCGGGAGGAGGACGCCCAGGGCGGCGCGCCCGCCCGGGACGCTGCTTCCGCGCAGGACGTCCGGTCCAGCATCGACAGCCAGATTCACGACTTCCGGCAGCAGGCCGGGGCGCCCCGCCAGCAGGTCTGCGCCGGGAGCGCCGGACCCGCCAAGGGCCCCTGGCAGGAATCTCCCAAGAGAAAGACCAATGGCCGCCGCATGGGTCTGAAGATCGCGGCCCTGGCTCTCAGCTGCGCCATTCTGGGCGGCGCGGCGGGCGCGGGCGTCACCGCCGCGGTGAAGAGCCACGGCAGCGGCGCCGCCACCATCAACGTCAGCGACCGCACGGCCTCCCAGGTGGTGCTCAAGAGCGTGGACGGCAAGACGGAGCTGACGGACGCCGAGAACTACGCCGCCAACGTGAACAGCGTGGTTTCCATCAACTGCTCCGCCACCACGACCAACTACTTCGGCCAGACGGTGGAGTCCGCCTCCTCCGGCTCCGGCTTCGTCCTGACCCAGGACGGCTTCATCGTCACCAATCACCACGTCATCAGCGGCGCTTCCAGCGTGAAGGTGACCCTCTACGACGGCGAGAGCTATGACGCCGCCGTCATCGGCAGCGACAGCGACTACGACATCGCCGTGCTGAAGATCGAGGCCACGGGCCTGACCCCCGTGACCCTGGGCGACTCCGGCCTGCTGAACGTGGGCGACCACGTGCTGGCCGTGGGCAATCCCCTGGGGGAGCTGACCTTCTCCGCCAGCGAGGGCATCGCCTCCAGCGTCAACCGGACCATCAACGTCTCCGGCATCCCCTTCAACATGATCCAGGTCACCTGCGCCGTGAACCCCGGCAACTCCGGCGGCCCGCTCTTCAACGCCTACGGCGAGGTGGTGGGCATCGTCTCCGCCAAGTACTCCGGCACGGCGTCCTCCTCCGGCAGCGAGAGCGTGGAGGGTCTGGGCTTCGCCATCCCCATCAATGACGTCCTGGCCATGATCGAGGACATTATGACCAACGGCTATGTCACCGGCAAGGCCTATATGGGCATCGTCCCCGGCACCATGACCAGCCAGATGGCGGCCCAGTACCGCTACGATATCAGCGAGGGCGTCTTCATCTACTCCGTGGAGGAGGGAAGCCCCGCCGCCCAGGCGGGATTGCAGATGGGCGACGTTATCACCGCCATCGACGGCAAGTCCATTGCCAGCTACGAGGAGCTGGTGGCCGCCAAGAAGGGCTACACCGCCGGCGATACCTCCACCCTCACCATCTACCGGGGCGGCAAGACCATGGAGGTCCAGCTGACCTGGGGCGCCCAGCCCGAGAGCACCACGGCTTCCGACGACGCCGATACCACCCCTGACACCGGTAGCAGCGGGAACCAGTACAGCCAGGATGATCTCAACGATCTCTTCCGCTACTTCTTCGGCAGCCGCGGCTACGGCGGCTGATATGACTCATCCCGCGGGCTGAGGACGGCGCTGGGGCGAAGCCCCGGCAGAGCCAAAGCCGTTCGTGCGGCGGCCCAATGGGAGATCAGGAAAACAAAACACGCGGACCGGCATCCGCCGGACAAAGCCGGGAGCGGCAGCGCCGCTCCCGGCGCTTATTTTTGCCGTGGGGAAGCGATCGGAAACGGGAAAGCTTACCGGTGCAAGTACTTTCCATAGTGGCTCAATAGTTCAAGGC
>CAMBID010000132.1 GCA_945867445.1 uncultured Clostridia bacterium
CAGGGTGTAGTTGATGCCGCCCAGGGTGTAGGTTTTCTTGACGTCCAGGGGCTCAAAGGCGCCGGTGGTCTTGTTGTAGATCTTCACGTTGCGGACGCGGTACTCGCCGGTAGGACCGGACTGCCAGACGCCCTTGTCGTCCTGGCTGCCGGTATACTGCACGGTGGAATCGATCTCATAGGTGAGGCCGGCCGCGCTGAGGAAGCCGCCGCACTCAGAATCCGGGGTATCCCGGGAACCGAACTCCAGAGCATCCAGAATCATCTGGCCGGGGACCTTCATGAGGCAGAGTACGTTGCCAAAGGGGTTCACGGTCTTGCAGCTCTTGTAGGTCCAGTCGCCGGCGGCGATGGTGGCGCGGACGCCGCCGCCGTTCATCACGGTCACGTCGCAGTCCAGGTTTGCGACCTCGTTGATGTACCAGTAGAAGGCATCGGCGTTGAGGTCGAAGAGGTTGGTAGCACCCTTGCGGACAGCGCGGTTGCCGTCAGCGCCGTTGATGGTGAACTCGATGTCGGTCTCGGCGATCTTCTCGCCCAGCATGCCTTCCACCTTGTCCATCCAGTCCTTCTGCATGGCAGCGACCTTCTCGTCGGAGTTCTGGTACTCGGTGGTGAGCTTGGCGGTGATGGTTCCGTCGGCGGCAATGGTCATTTCACCGATGGCGGCGAAGTAGGAACCGGTCTGGGTCAGGACCACGGTGTTGCCCGCCTTGTCCTTCACCTGCTTCATCGGGACGGCGGAGTGGGAGTGGCCGTCGATGAAGGCGTCGAGGCCGGTGGTGTGGGCGATGACTTCCTCGGAGGTCCAGGGCTGGGAGGAGGGATCGTCGCCCAGGTGGCCCAGAGCGATGACGTAGTCGGCCTCCTTGGCGGCGGCGTCGATAGCCTTCTGCACGGCGGTATAAAGGGCGGCGCCGTCATTGCCCGCAGCGATGCCGTAGATGTACTTGCCATTGGCGTCCTGGAAGTAAGCGGGGGTGGACTTGGTAAAGGACTCCGGCGTGGTGATGCCCACGAAGGCCACCTTGGTTCCGTTCATGTTGAAGACCTGGTAGCTGTCCAGCACGGGGTCGCCGACAACGCCGTTCTTCTCATGGTAGAAGTTGCAGGAAACATAGGGGAAACCGGCTTCCTCCACGGCAGCCAGGGCTCTCGCCATGCCATAGTCGAACTCATGGTTGCCCAGGGTGGCAACGTCATAGCCCGCGGCGTTCATCAGCTGAACGATGGTCTTGCCCTCGTCCATACCGCCGTAAGCGGTTCCCTGGATGTGATCTCCGGCATCCACCAGCAGGACCTGCTTGCCGGCCTTCTGGTAGTCCTGCTTCATGGCGGAAACGGTTGCGTAGCTGAGGGTTTTGTCGATATAGGTGTGGACATCGTTGGTGTAGAGCACCGTGACCTCGGTCTTGGCCCCGGTGGTCGTGACCTCCTCCGCCCCGGCGGTGATGGTCAATGCGAGCATCATCACCATCGCCAGAAGCAGCGCGGACAGTCTGCGGGTCTTCTTCATGATCGATATACCTCCTCATATACTTTGGGATGCTCCCAAGCGCTTCCAGTATACCACGCTTCTCCCAAAAAGGGAACCGGCATCGGCCGGATTCCAAATGAATGGGATTAGAATTTCCCGTCTGTTTTTTGTGCATCTTGTCCATGTTCGTCCGCTTGTCGAGTACATATCCAATCGCCTTTGCTCTCCCCTCATGGGACCGTCCTGCCGCTCCCCCCTGCCGCCCGCCGCGGTCATGGAACTTCCTTCCAAATCCAGGGCAGCGGGGAACGGGCGGATTTCGCTGTTTTTTCTTTCTCCCCCACTGGATATTTCCCCGGGGACGTGCTATGATACTGTCTGCTGAAGAAACCGCTTTGCGGTTTCTTCGCGCGGCGGCGGCCGCGCAATTCCATCAAAACGGCTCCTTTGCGCCGCTTTTATGGAATTCAGCCATTGCTGCAATGCGTATTTGAACAAAGCCTATGACCCTTGAAAGCCTTGGCTTTCCAGGTTTCCGGCTTTGCTCCCTGCGCATTATGATACCCTCTGGAATACTGAATGTCCCCGCCTCCCCGGCGGGAGACCGCGCACTGCGCGCGAAAGGGAGGAGAACTGCCATGAAAACCCTGTTGCGGGGCGGTACCGTCGTGAATGCCGACGGCTGCCGCCGCCTGGATGTCCTGCTGGAAGGGGAGAAGATCCTTCAGGTGGGACGGAGACTCTCCGGCGCGGACCGGGTGGCGGACGTCGCCGGCTGCCTGCTTTTCCCCGGCTTTGTGGACGGCCGCACCCACTTCGGCCCCGCAGACCGGGGGCCCGCCCCGGCGGATGACTTCGCCTCTGGCACCCGCTCCGCCCTCCGGGGCGGCACCACCACGGTGGTGGACTTCGCCTGCCCCGATCACGGCGAGACCCTGGCAGAGGCCCTGGCCCGCCGCCAGCGGGAGGCCGAAGGCCGCTCCTACTGTGACTATGGCTTCCACATGGCCCTCCCCCGCTGGGATGAGACTGTCCGTGCCCAGCTCCCGGAGATCTTCGCCGCCGGCGTCTCCTCCTTCCGCTTTTCCCTGGACGGCGGGGAAGTCCTGGACGACGGGGCGCTGTACCTGGCCCTCAAGTGCCTGAAGCGCCTGGGCGGCGCGTCCGCCTTCCACTGCGAAAACGGCGCCCTCATCGCCGCCATGGCCCGGGAGCGCCTGGCCGCCGGGAAGACCGGCGCGGCCAGCTTCCCCATGGCCCATCCGGAGTATGCCGAGGCCGAGGCCGTGGGCCGTCTCCTGCGCATCGCCCAGGCGGCGGACGCGGCGGTGATCCTGAGCCCCATCACCTGCCGGGAGTCCCTGGGTGAGGTGGAGCGGGCCCGGAAGCGGGGCCAGAGCGTCTACGCCGCCACCTGTCCCCAGTACCTCCTGCTGGATGACAGCGTTTACTATGAGGGAGAGGGGGCGGGCCGCTATGTCTGCGCCCCGCCCCTGCGGGACCGGAGCCAGCAGGAGCCCCTCTGGAAGGCCCTGCGGCGGGACAGCATCCAGGCCGTGGCCAGCAGCCACCGGGCTTTCACCCTCCGGCAGAAGGAACAGGACCCCGAGGACTTCACCGCCATCCCCGCCGGACTCCCCGGAGCGGAGAACCGGGGTGAGCTCCTCTACACCTTCGGTGTCAGCGCCCGCCGCCTGGCGGCGGAGGACCTTTGCCGGGTCCTCTCGGAGGCTCCCGCCCGGCTCTGCGGCCTCTACCCCAGGAAGGGCGTTATCCAGCCCGGCAGCGACGCGGACCTTGTGGTCTACGATCCCCGGGCAAGCCACGTGATCCGCTCGGACGACAGCCTCTCCCGCTCGGACTACAACCCCTACGAGGGCTTCGTCACCTCCGGCGGCGTCACCCAGGTCTACCTCCGGGGCCGCCTGGCCGTGGATCAGGGCGCCGTCATCGCCGGCCCCGACGGTCTCTATCTGGCCCGGGGCAAAAGCAGCCTCTGATACGAATTCCAAATAGAATCCTTTCCGTTAAGATCCCGTGCGCTCGGCGCACTGGCGGCGTGCAGGATGCACGCCCGCCTCATAAAAACCGGACGCGCGTCCCACCATCAAAAGCTTTCAAAGCTTTTTCATACTACTCTCCCATGAAAATAAGATAGTTTC
>CAMBID010000133.1 GCA_945867445.1 uncultured Clostridia bacterium
ATCCTGGGCCTCGCCGGGGGGGTGCAGACGGTCCGGCTGCTGGAAACCGTACTCCAGCGGGATGCCCAGGGGGCGCTCTTGCAGCTGGGTGAGCTCTACCAGGGCGGCAAGGACATTGGCGCGGTGCTGGGGGAGCTCTCCACGCTGATCCGGGACCTCCTTCTCTGCAAGACCGCGCCCCAGGGCTGCGCCGCGCTGCTCTCCGGCAGCTTCGACGCGGAGACCCTTAAAAAACTTGCCCAGGGCCAGTCTGCCCAGCGCTTCCTCTACCTCTCCGCAACGCTGCAGAAGTGCGCCGCCGAGCTCTACTACAGCGCCAACCGCCGCACGGACGCGGAGCTCTGCCTCCTGCGCCTGTGCGACGAGGGGCTCTCCGGGGACCTCACGGCCCTGACGGCCCGGATGCAGCGGCTGGAGGAACGGATGGCGGCGCTGCCGGAGGCCATCCGCCAGGGAGCGTCCCCGGAGACCCCGGCAGGGCGGCCGAAGCCCGCTATGCAGTCCGCCCCCACGAAACCCGCCGAACCCGCGGACGACGTCCCGCCCTGGGACGAAGCGCCTCCCCCGCCGGAAGCGCCTCCCCCGCCGGATGACGCACCCCCCTGGGATGTGCCTGCGCCCCAGGCTCCCGTCCGGGAGGCGGCCCCCGCGCCCAAAGCGGCCCCCGTCCGGGAGGCACCTCCGCCCCGTCCGGAGCCCGCAAGCCCTGTGAATACGGGCGGCTTTGCGCCGGCTATCCACCCGGCGGAGGAGCCAGAAGCCGCGGCTCCTGTCTCCCCCGCCGCCAATGGTGAGCTCTGGCGGCAGCTCTCTGAGAGCTGCAAGGGCCAGCTGCCGCCCATGTACCGGGCCTTCCTGGACCTCTGCCGGGGCACGGTGGCCGGCGGCATTGTCCAGGTCTATGCCCCGGACGACATCACCAAGGGCCGACTGGACAACGACCGGGTCCTGGGAGTCCTGCGGGCCCAGGGGGAGAGTCTCACCGGCGGCCCCGTCCAGGTGCGGCTCATTGTGGGGATGCCCCCCTCCGTCACCGCTGACCAGCGGCGGGAGATGCTCATCCAGTTCGACGCCGTGCACATTGAAGATTGACTTACAGGAAAAGGAGAATACGACTATGAGTTACAGTGCCCGCCGCGGATTTTCCAACGGCAGCATGCGCCCCACCGGGGCCCAGCGCCAGCAGGAGATGCAGCAGAAGCTCCAGGAGATGCAGGAGGCCATGAACCACGCCCAGGAGAGCGTGGAGGCCCGGGAATTCACCGCCACCGTGGGCGGCGGCGTGGTCAGCGCCACCGTCAGCGGCAAGAAGGTGGTCACTGCCGTGAACATCAAGCCCGAGGCTGTGGATCCCGAGGATGTGGAGATGCTGCAGGATCTGGTGCTCTCCGCCGTCAACGAGGCCCTGCGCCAGGCGGATGAAGCCATGGAGCAGAGCATGGGCGCCGTCACCGGCGGACTGAACCTGGGCAGCTTTGGCCTGTAAGGAATACGGAACGGGCGGAGCGGCTGCTCCGCCCGTTTTATGGAGAGGAACCGCTATGAGAAGACTGCTTGCCATCCTTCTGGCCCTGTGCCTGGGGCTCACGGCCTGCGGCACCGCCGTGCCGGAGCCGCAGACGCTGCCGGAAGGGGAAAATTCCGGGCCGGAGGTCAGCTATATCCCCTTGGACGACCGGCCGGTGAACGCCGACCGGGTGGAGTATCTGGCAGAGTCCCTGGGCTACCGGCTCTCGATGCCGGAGGAGGACCTGTACCGCACCCGGCTGGACGGCCAGGGCACGAACCCCAACGGCACCCCCTACGGCGACCGGGCCGCCCTCTATGACTGGCTCCGGGAGCAGGAGGAGGCGGGCTGTGACCGCTATGTGCTCTCCCTGGACCAGCTGCTCTCCGGGGGGCTTGTGAACTCCCGGAGTTTTTTGGGGGAGGACGTGACCCTCCGGGACGGCACCGTCCTTTCAGAGGCGGAGTTCCTGGGGGCCATCCTGGACCTCCTTTCCGGGGAGGAAAACGAAGTTTACCTGCTGGATACCGTCATGCGCCTTGCCCCTACGGTGGGCTATGAGGGCTGGGAGCTCGCGGGATACGAGGCCCTGCGGTCCTACGGTATGGCCGCCCGGCCCGCCCTCGCCGGGGACAAGCTGACGCTGGAGAATATCCTCTCCGCCTACCCCCTGGGGGCGGACGGGGAGGTGCTGGACCCGGCGGACTTCGGCGTCACCCAGGAGGCCGTGGACCGCTACCTTCTCTGCAGGGCCCGGAAGCTCCGCCTGGTCTCGGAAGCCCTGACCCTCACGGAGGGGATGGAAAACATCCATTTCCTCCTGGGCGTGGACGATTCCGCCCCTACGGACAGCATCCAGACCAACGAGCTGGCGTACCTCCGCCAGGCGGTGGAAGGCCGGGGGGCAGTGCTCTCCGGCGCGGATGAGGACGGGATGCTGGCCCTCTGCCGGATGTACGCCCAGTGCGACTGCGAAGGGGAGCTGCCCGCCGTCGCCGTCCGATACTTTGGCGGCAGCGAGAGCAGGGCCTCCAGTGACTATGACCACCAGCCCATGACGGAGATCGTGGCGGCGCACCTTAGCTACCTTGGCTGTGAGATGGCGGAGGACGGCGAAGTCCAGCTCCTGGTGCTCACCGCCCCAGCGGACGAAAGCCAGCGCAAGACTGCCGTCCGGGACTGCGTGGCCGCCCTCCGGGACGCCCGGAAGGCCGGCACCCCCACCATATTGATGGACGCCGCCAAGAACGGTTACGGAACGGACTTCCAGCGGGAGCTGGTGCGGAAGACCGAGCTGGGCTTCCTCCTGGGCTACGCGGGGTTCTACGACCTCGCCAACGCCACCGGCATCGCCCTGGCCAACGGCGTCGCCCGCTGGCTCTGCCTTCAGAATGGTGCTCCGCGGACCCAGGGTCAGGCGGACGCCTTCCGCCTGACCCTGGCGGACTCCCTGGTAAAGGACATCTGCTATAAGAATCAGGCCAAGATCCAGACCACGGCCTATGTGCGGGACACCCTCCGGGGCGACCCGGACAACTTCTGCCGCACGGAGACCGACCCGGAGGCCGTCCTCGCTCAGGCGGAGATCTGCCTCCGGGACGCCGCCGGGGATGTGCTGGCAAACCTCTCCCGCAGTGCCATGCTGACGGACAGCGAGGGGACGCTGGCAGGCTTTGGAACTTTACGCATCGGGAAGGTCTCCTTCCCCTGGCTCCGGGTCTTTGAGATCCGGATGGAATGGGAGGGATCGTGATGGAGTGGTTTCCGCCCAAGGGGCGCTACCGGCACTTTAAGGGCAGGGAGTATGAGTTGCTGGGCTTCGCCCGGCACAGCGAGACGCAGGAGTGGATGGTGATCTACCGGGCCCTCTACGGCGAGGGCGGCGTCTGGGTCCGGCCCCTTTCCATGTGGAGCGAAAGCGCGGAGAAAAACGGGGTGGTCTATCCCCACCGCTTCACCTATCTCGGGAACGAATAACCCTGAAAAAGCGCGAAGGAAGCCCGGAACCGTCAGGTTCCGGGCTTCCTTTGTGTTCCTTTTATCCGAAAACCTGATCTTAAGCTTTCATACTAGTTCTTGATAAAAAGCTTTAAAAGCTTTTGATAGCGCCGCAGGCGCG
>CAMBID010000134.1 GCA_945867445.1 uncultured Clostridia bacterium
GCGTACTGAATAAACCGCTTTGCGGTTTATTCGCGCGGCGGTTCCCATTAAAATATCTTATTTTAATGGGAGAGTAGTATTACAGGGCAAAGTTTCCGTTCCGGAAAATGGGGACCTCGCGCCCATCATGGGTAGTACCGGTGATGGTGAGATCCGCCGTCCCCACCATGAAGTCCACATGGGTGACGGAGTCATTGAGGCCGTGGGCCTTCCGCTCCTCCCGGGTCATACTCTCGCCGCCCCGGATGCACTCGGGGTACGCCTCACCGAAGGCCAGGTGGCAGGAGGCGTTCTCATCGAAGAGGGTATTATAGTAAAGGATCTTCTGGTTGGAGATGGGGGAGTCATACGGCACCAGCGCCACCTCGCCGAAGCGGGAGGCTCCCTCATCCTCGCGGATGGCGGCCTGCAGGATGTCCTCCCCCTTCCGGGCGTGAGCCTCCACGATCTTCCCGTCCCGGATCACAAAGTGGAAATCCTCAATGATATTCCCATTGTGGACCAGGGGAAGCGCCGCGTAGACCACGCCGTCAATGCCGTCCCGCAGGGGAGCGGTGAAGATCTCTTCCGTGGGCATGTTGGCAATGAAGAAGGTCCCCGCCCGGCAGTTGGCACCGCCGCCGGCCCAAAGATGGTCCTCTGGCAGCCGGATGGTGAGGTCCGTGCCCAGGCTGTTGCTGTAGTGCAGGGAAGCAAGGCGCAGCTCGTTGAGCTTCCCCACCCGGCGCCGGATGGTATCCATATGCTCCTGCCAGCGCTCCACGGCCCTGCCGTCCCCCCGGATGCGGACAGCCTCGAAGATGGCGTCCCAGAGCTTGTCCATGGCTTCCTCCTCCGGCACACCGGGGAAGACGGTCTTGGCCCAGGTGGGGATGGGGATGGAGGCGATGCACCAGGGGATGCCGTTGCTCATCTGCTGGCGGTAGAAGATACCCAGCGCCTGGCTGCCGCTGCGGTTGGCCCGGGTCAGGCGGTCAGGATCCACGCCCCGCAGGGCCTCCGGGTCCCGGGCGGAGATGGCAAGATATGCCGTCCCCTCCAGGGCATAGTCATTGAAGAAGTGCCGCCGCCAGAGGGGCACCTCATCAAAGACGGCGTCGTCCGCGTGGAGGTAGCGGAGCCGCTCCAGCTCATCGTCCCGCCAGTTCATGACCACCTCCCGGCAGCCCACGGCGTAGGCCTCCTCCGCGCACATCCTGGCGAACCACGCGCAGTCCACCGGGGAGGCCAGGATGAGGGTCTGCCCCTTCTGGACATTGAGCCCCATCCGGATCAAAAGCCGGGCGTACTCCCGGAGCTTTTTCCTGTGATCTTTCATATGGGTTCCTTTCCCGGCGGTGTCCCGCCGCATGACATTCAGCGTTCAGAGGCCTTGCCGGAGGGCGGGGAGGCTGGCGCGGCCTTCTCCGCCTGCTCCTGCCGGCGCAGGGTCCGGTCCTTCCGCAGGGCGCCAAGGACGCCGTTGAGCTCCGCTCCCATGATGAGGATGGCAGCGGTGAAGTTCAGCCACACAAGAAGCACGATCACCGCGCCGATGGACCCGTAGAAGAGGGAGTAGGATGCGAAGTTCTCCACATACCAGGAGAAAAGGTACGACGTCACCATCCAGCCAAGCAGAGCCGCCAGCACGCCGGGATAGAGGTCCCGGGCCCGGAGCCGGGTGTCCTGGGGCAGGGCGTAGAGGAAGTAGAGGGCGAAATACATCACAAGGGCCATTACCGGGAAACGGAGCCGCTGCCAGAGGGAGGCAAGGTAGACCGGCAGACCGAAATGAGCAATGGCGTAATCCAGCGCCTCCTCCCCCACACTGACAAGGACCAGCGTCAGAATGATGGTGACAATGAGCATCACCGTGTATACCAGGGATTTCAGCGTGTGACGGATGGGAGCCTTGGGCGGACCCAGGCGGTAGGCAGTCCGCACTGCCTGCATCAAGGTCTTGGTGGCCCGCATGGGGAAGTAGATGGAGAAGAAGAGTCCGAAGAGCAGCATCTTCAGGCTGGGATTCTCCGAGACGTAGCTGAGGTACATCTCCAGCAGATCCACCACCTCGCCAGGCAGCAGATCGCTGGCGGCGTGGGTCAGGGCCGTCACGTCCAGGTGGAGCTGGCCCAGCAGGGCGCTGAAAAAGATGGTCAGCGGGAAGATCATGAACATGAGATAGAAGGCCAGCGCCGCCGCCTGGATGGGCACATTGTGCCCCAGGTAGCGGTTCACCATCAGCCAGCAGCCCCGGAGGAAGCCATTCTCCGGCGGGCGGATGCTTTTCCCTTTTCGCCATGCCATCGCTGCCTCCTCCTTTCCTCCCGTTCCCCCGGGAAAGCGTTTTCCGCGGGGCCGCCGCCCCGAAACCGCCAATATCTTACCATGATCCACCGGCGATTACAAGGGAAAAGCGCCCGCGCCGCTTCCGGCGGCACGGGCGCTCCTTCGGTTTTGCTTACTTCACGGTGCCGTCGGCGTGGAAAACGGGAAGCTTCTCCAGGAATTGAATGTCCTTGCGGTCCGCCGCGCCGCCCTCGGCCAGAACGGCCATGCGCCCCGTGACGATGCCGCCGGCCGCGGCCACCAGCTCCTCCATGGCCCGGAGGGAGCCGCCGGTGGAGATCACGTCGTCCACCAGCAGGATGCGCTTTCCCCGGATGATGTCCGCATCGTCCCGACCCAGGTAGAGCGCCTGTTCCGCCTCCGTGGTGATAGACTTGTCCACCACCCGGATAGGGTCCGGCATGTAGACCTTAGGGCCTTTGCGGGCGATAAAGTACTTCTCAGCGCCAGACTGCCGGGCCATCTCGTGGATCAGGGGGATGCTCTTGGCCTCCGCCGTCAGCATATAGTCATAGCTGGCGGGATCGGCCAGCTTCAGGAGCTCCCGGGCGCAGGCTACGGTGAGCTCCGCGTCGCCGAACAGAATGAAAGCGCCGATGTACAGCTCGTCTGAAACCCTGCAGATCGGGAGCTGCCGGTCCAGCCCCGCCACGTTCATGGAGTAATACATAAAGTTGCCTCCCTTAAAAATTGCAGCCAAAAATCGCGCTGCTGGCAGCGCTTTTGACCACATTATACCGTTTTCCGGGAAAAAGTCAATGGAGGGCGGCATTTTTCCTTTGGGCAATGACCCGTTTCCCGCCAAAAAGCGCCCGCTCCCCCTTCCGGCGGATAACGGAAAGCGATAATCGCTATCAAAAAATTTTTCTTGCTATCCTTCTCCGGTTATGTTAAGGTACAGGTAGCTTCAACGCATTGTTTTTGTCATATCTGCACAAAAAACCGCTGGGAGCAGCGGGATAAATGGAGGAAATCTGCTATGAATGCCTATCTTGCCAGCGTCATCGAGCATGTGAAGACCAAATACGCCAATGAGCCTGAGTTCGTGCAGACGGTGGAGGAAGTTTTTTCCTCCCTGGAACCCGTCATCGAGAAGCACCCCGAGTATGAGAAGGCCGACCTCCTCAGCCGCATGGTAGAGCCGGACCGGATGTTCACCTTCCGGGTGGTCTGGCAGGATGACGAGGGCAAATACCACACCAACACCGGCTGGCGCTGCCAGTTCAACGGCGCCATCGGCCCCTACAAGGGCGGCCTGCG
>CAMBID010000135.1 GCA_945867445.1 uncultured Clostridia bacterium
ATATCATTGGGATGAACGCCGCCAAAGAAAGCTTGTGCCATTGTCTTCACCTCAATTTTTTCTCCACTGATAGCTGACGCTATCGCATACTGCGTCTTATTCTACACCATGGGCCGGGAAAAGTCCAGTGAAACTCTCCGGTTTTTTGCACAAATCCTGCCTTTTTTGTCGAAATTTGAACGGGATTTCTCCCCCGGGCCGGCAAGGACCGCCACGGCCCTTGCCATCCTATGGCAGGAAATATTTTACAGAACCGCCGGAGTCCCCCGGCGTTTTCCGCTGCTTCTTGCCAATTTTTCCGCTTTGTGCTACACTGGAAAAAACAGCGCGGCGCGCAGCGCCACCGCTGGGATTCTATGGGACGGCAGGGCCGCAAATGCACCCGGGAGGTAGTTTTCCTGCCCAGTCCCCGCCGCATCGGCGGCAGAAGGAGGCACCCATGCCCAAGATCATTGACCGGAGGCAGCGCAGGCGCGAGGTCCGGGACTGCCTCGCCTCGGCCCAGGTGCCGCCCCGGCCCTTCTTTGCCCTGTATTTAGGGCTCGTCACGGTCATCGACCTTCTCTCCGTGGCCGTGCAGCTCCTGGGCGGGGACACGCCCCTGCTGGAGGACTTGCCCTCCCTCTTCGCCGTGGTGCTCTCCAACCTCCTGGTCCAGCTTCTTCTGGTGGGCACCCTTCTCTACGCTCTCACCGTCTGGCGGGGCCAGCGGGCGGAGTACGGCACCCTCTTCGACGGTTTCGCCTTTGCCGGGCGCTGCGTGGCGGTGATTCTGATGCAGCTGGTCCTTGTGGGCGCCGGCCTCACGCTGATGCTGCTTCCGGGGGCCTACTTCTTTTACGTCTACCGCTTTGCCCTCTTTGAGCTCTGCGAGGACCCGGGGATCTCCGCCCTGGAGGCCATGCGCCGCAGCCGCTTCCATGTGATGGGCTATAAGCGGCAGCTCTTCGCCCTGGACCTCAGCTTTCTTCCTTGGATCCTTCTCTCCCGTCTCCCGGCCCTCTACCAGGACTTGGTCTACGTCCTGCCGGCCTATGCCCAGGTCTACGGGCTGAACTGGAACCTCTCCCTCCCGGCCATTCCCCTCTCCCCCCTGGCCCAGACCGCCGTCTTTGACCTCTTTTACCTGGTGGTGGCCCTGCTCTACCTCCCCGTCTACACCGCCGCCCAGGCGTCGTACTTCGACACCGCCAAGGAGACCAACGCCATCCCCCAGCTGCCCTCAAAGCCGGAGGAATGAAGGTGACCCCGCCGTCAAAGGCGCGACCTGCCATCGGGCTCCCACGCGGGGCAGGCGGAAGTGCCGCCCCTCACCTCATACTAGAATCCATGAAAAACGCGGGGACGGCAGCGTCCCCGCGTTTTCGTTTTTTGCGATCGTCTATACCAAACTCCCATGAAAAGCAGACTTTATCTGCTTTTCATGGGAGTCCGCGCGTCGGAGTCTGCATGCGCCGGCATCTGCGCCCTTCGCGCAGATGGGCGGCGAGCCATTAGCTACAGTTCCTCAGCAATCCTTGATGGCGGCCTGCGCGGCGGCGAGGCGGGCGATGGGCACCCGGAAGGGAGAGCAGGACACGTAGTCCAGGCCCACCTTGTGGCAGAACTCCACGCTGGAGGGATCGCCGCCGTGCTCGCCGCAGATGCCCAGGTGCAGCTCGGGGTTGCTGGCGCGGCCCAGCCTGCAGGCCATGTCCACCAGCTTGCCGACACCCACCTGGTCCAGCTTGGCGAAGGGATCGTTCTCGTAGATCTTCTTGTCGTAGTAGGCGCCCAGGAACTTGCCGGCGTCGTCACGGCTGAAGCCGAAGGTCATCTGGGTCAGGTCGTTGGTGCCGAAGGAGAAGAAGTCGGCCTCCTGGGCGATCTCGTCGGCGGTGAGGGCGGCACGGGGGACCTCGATCATGGTGCCCACCAGGTACTTCATGTTGGAACCGGCCTCGGCCAGGACGGCGTCGGCGGTCTCGACGACCACGTTCTTGACGTACTTCAGCTCCTTGCGCTCGCCCACCAGGGGGATCATGATCTCAGGCACCATGTTCCACTCGGGATGCCGTGCCTGCACATTGAGGGCAGCCTTGATGACGGCCCGGGTCTGCATGGCGGCGATCTCGGGATAGGTGACGGCCAGACGGCAGCCCCGGTGGCCCATCATGGGATTGAACTCGTGGAGGCCAGCGATGATGCTCTTGATCTCCTGAACGGTCTTGCCCATGTCGCGGGCCAGCTGCTCGATGTCCGCCTCGGCGGTGGGCACGAACTCGTGCAGGGGGGGATCCAGGAAGCGGATGGTGACGGGGCAGCCCTCCATGGCCTCGTAGATGCCCTCGAAGTCGCCCTGCTGCATGGGCTCCAGAACGGCGAGAGCGGCGGTGCGCTGCTCCACGGTGTCGGAGCAGATCATCCGGCGGATGGCGGGGATGCGGTCGGCGTCAAAGAACATGTGCTCCGTGCGGCACAGGCCGATGCCCTGGGCGCCGAACTTCCGGGCCTGGGCGGCGTCGTGGGGGGTGTCGGCGTTGGTGCGGACCTGCAGGCGGCGGTACTTGTCGGCCCAGGCCATGACCCGGCCGAACTCGCCGCCGATGACAGCGTCAGCGGTGGGGACGGCGCCGTCGTAGATCTTGCCGGTGAAGCCGTCGATGGAGAGCCAGTCGCCCTCGCGGAAGGTCTTGCCCGCCAGCTCAAACTTCTTGTTCTCCTCGTCCATCTTGATCTCGCCGCAGCCGGAGACGCAGCACTTGCCCATGCCCCGGGCCACCACGGCCGCGTGGGAGGTCATGCCGCCGCGCACCGTCAGGATGCCCTGGGCGGCCTTCATGCCTTCAATGTCCTCGGGAGAGGTCTCAAGGCGGACCAAAACCACCTTCTCGCCCCGCTCGGCCCAATCCTTGGCCTCGTCGGCGGAGAAGACGACGCGGCCGCAGGCAGCGCCGGGGGAGGCGGCCAGAGCCTGGCCGATGACAGGGGTCTTCTTCAGGGCCGCGCCGTCAAACTGGGGGTGCAGCAGGGTATCCAGGGACCGGGGCTCGATCATGGCAACAGCCTTCTTTTCGTCGATCATGCCCTCGTCCACCAGGTCGCAGGCGATCTTCAGGGCGGCGGCGGGGGTGCGCTTGCCGTTGCGGGTCTGCAGCATGTAGAGCTTGCCGTGCTCCACGGTGAACTCCATGTCCTGCATGTCGTGATAATGCTTCTCCAGGGTCTCGCAGACGCCCTGGAACTGCCGGAAGGCCTCGGGGAACTTCTCGGCCATCTCGCTGATGGGCATGGGAGTCCGGACGCCGGCGACGACGTCCTCGCCCTGGGCGTTGGTCAGGAACTCGCCGAAGAGCTTGCGCTCGCCGGTGGCGGGGTTGCGGGTGAAGGCCACGCCGGTGCCGCAGTCGTCGCCCATGTTGCCGAAGGCCATGGACTGCACGTTGACGGCGGTGCCCCAGGAGTAGGGGATGTCGTTGTCCCGGCGGTAGACGTTGGCCCGGGGGTTATCCCAGGAGCGGAACACGGCCTTGACGGCGCCCATCAGCTGCTCCTTGGGGTCGG
>CAMBID010000136.1 GCA_945867445.1 uncultured Clostridia bacterium
TTGGCGCTATCAAAACAAGACAATTGTCTTGTTTTTCATGGATTCTAGTATCAGGCCCTTCCCGGCTGCCTTTTTTCGGCGGAACGGGCAGGAAACGGCAGCCCCGGGAAACATTCCCAGCCAATTTACAAAACGTTTACAGGCGGAAAGGTAGGAACTTGTGACGACTACTGCTATAATACTGGATATCGCCGCGGCGGCGGTGCTCATCGCCTTCACCGTGATGGGGGCCCATCGGGGCTTTTTCCGCACCGTGGCGAGCCTTTTCATCGTGATATTGGCCCTGGTGGGGGCCCAGATCTTCACCGCCTGGGCCGCGCCCCATGTCTCCGGCGTCCTGCAGCCCGTCATCGAGCGGCGGGTGGAGAGGAAGGTGGACGCCGCCCTGGGCGGAGATCCCTCCGCCGTCACCCCCCAGGAGCCCCAGATCGGCTCGACCCGCCCGGACACCGACGAGGAGGCGGAGCGCCAGGCGGAGGAGGAGAGCGAGATCCAGCGTCTGCTCCGGGCCATCGGCGTGGATGAGGCCCTTTTCCAGCGGCTGGGGGAGGCGGCCAGGGAGAAGATCCGGGATACCGGCGTCACCGTGGCTGCCGCCGTGGTCCAGAGCGTGGCGGAGAGCGTCATCCGGGCATTGCTCTTCCTTCTGAGCTTCGTCGTCCTCCTGCTGCTTTTGAAGCTCCTGGCGAAGGTCTTGGACCTTGCCCTGAAGCTGCCGGTTCTGCGCAGCATGAACGGCCTTGCCGGGGCCCTGGCAGGCCTTGTCGAGGGAGCGCTGGCCCTGTTCCTGGCGGTCTGGCTATTGCGGCGCTTCGGCGTCTCCTTTGAGACCCCCGCCGTGGAGGGGACCTATCTCCTCTCCTTCTTTACATCGCACACTCCGCTCTCCGCCCTGGCTTCCGTCGGGACGCGAGGGTGACCGCAGATATTTCTGGAGGTACACTATGCAGCCTACACTTTGCTCCCGTTGCAAGAAGAATGTCGCCGTGGTCTACATCTCCCGGATGGAGAATGGCCAGACCGTCAATGAAGGCCTCTGCCTCAAGTGCGCCCGGGACCTGGGACTGCCCCAGGTGGAGGACATGATGAAGCGCATGGGGATCTCCGATGAGGAGCTGGACACCCTGAACTCTGAGATGCTCCAGGCCCTGAACGGCGTGGAGAACATTGAGGATCTCCCTGCCGGGGAGGACCTGGGGGAGGAGGACGAGGGCAAGACCGCCACCTTCCCCTTCCTGAACCGCCTCTTCGGCGGCGCCGCCCCCGGCGGCAGCGCGGCGGAGAGCGAGCCCCCCCGCGCCGAGCGGGAGAAGGATGCCCGCAAGGGGGAGAAGAAGCGTAAGTTTCTGGAGGGCTACTGCCAGAACCTCACCGGCAAGGCCCGGGAGGGCAAGCTGGACCCCGTCATCGGCCGGGAGGAGGAGATCGAGCGGGTGGTGCAGATCCTGAACCGCCGCCAGAAGAATAACCCCTGCCTTATCGGTGAGCCCGGCGTGGGCAAGACTGCCATCGCAGAGGGCCTTTCCCAGCGCATCGTGCGGGGCGAGGTGCCCTATAAGCTCCGGGACAAGGAGGTCTACCTCCTGGACCTCACCGCCCTCGTGGCCGGCACCCAGTTCCGGGGCCAGTTCGAGCAGCGGATGAAGGGCCTCATCGACGAGGTGAAGCGCCTGGGCAACATCATCCTCATGATCGACGAGATCCACAATATCGCCGGCGCCGGGGACGCCGAGGGCAGCATGAACGCTGCAAACATCCTGAAGCCCGCCCTCTCCCGGGGGGAGATCCAGGTCATCGGCGCCACCACCTTCAACGAGTACCGCAAGTTCATTGAGAAGGACACCGCTCTGGAGCGGCGCTTCCAGCCCGTCACCGTCAATGAGCCCTCCATCGAGGACAGCATCGCCATTCTGAAGGGCATCGCCCCCTACTATGAGCGCTATCACGGCGTGAAGATCCCGGAGGGGATGCTCCGCCAGGCCGTCCTCCTCTCCGAGCGGTATATTACCGACCGTTTCCTCCCCGACAAGGCCATCGACCTCATCGACGAGGCCTGCTCCGACCTGAATCTCAAGGACAAGGGCATCTCCCGCCGGATGGAGATCCAGCGGGAGATGGAAGACTATGAGAAGGAGCGGGAAATGCTGGAGGAGAAGGAGGAGAAGGCCGAGGCGGACTACGCCCGCATGGCAGAGCTCAAGAGTAAAGAGCTCCAGCTCAACGCCGAGCTCCGGGCCCTCTGCGCCCAGGGCGACCCCCAGCTCTCCATGGAGAATCTGGCCCATGTCATCGAGCTCTGGACCAAGATTCCCGCCTCCCGCATCCGGGAGCAGGAGTTCCAGCGCCTGAGCCAGCTGGAGCAGCGCCTGAAAAGCCACATCGTCGGCCAGGACGAGGCCGTCCGCGCCGTGGCCGCCGCCGTCCGCCGCAACAGAGTCGGCATCTCCCCGAAGCACAAGCCCGTCAGCTTCATCTTCGTGGGCTCCACCGGCGTGGGCAAGACGGAGCTTGTAAAGCAGTTGGCGGAGGATCTCTTCAACTCTCCGGACGCCCTCATCCGTCTCGACATGTCCGAGTTCATGGAGAAGCACTCCGTCTCCCGCATCGTGGGCTCCCCCCCGGGCTATGTGGGCTATGACGAGGCCGGGCAGCTGACGGAGAAGATCCGCCGCAAGCCCTATGCCGTCATCCTCTTTGACGAGATCGAGAAGGCCCATCCGGATGTTCTCAATGTCCTGCTGCAAATCCTCGATGATGGCGAGATCACCGACGCCCATGGCCGCAAGGTGAACTTTGAGAACACCGTCATCGTCATGACCTCCAACGCCGGCAGCTCCACCAAGGAGGGCACCGTGGGATTCGGCCGCACGGTCAGCGAGCAGGACCGGGAGAAGGCCATGAAGGCCCTGGAGCAGTTCCTCCGGCCGGAGTTTATCAACCGGGTGGACGAGGTCATCTGCTTCAACCGCCTGACGGAGGAGAACTTCCGGGCCATCGCCGCCATCATGCTGAAGGAGCTGCAGGACTCCCTGAAGGAGAAGGGCATTACCTTCAGCTATGAGCCGTCCCTCGTGGACTACCTCACTGAGAAGTCCTACTCCATCACCTACGGAGCCCGGAATCTCCGCCGCTGCATCCAGAAGGAGCTGGAGGATCCCATGGCCGCCCGCATCATCGAAAGCTACGAGAGTCCCATCACCCAGATCCGCGCCCGGGCCCAGGACGGGGCCGTGGCGCTGGACTGCCTGTAAGAAGGGAGGCCGTCATGAAACTCTTTCGCGGGAATATCGATCCTCGCTGCGCCTACTGCCAGTTTGCCGGCACCCTGAATGACCGGGAGTGCATGTGCGTGAAGCGAGGCGTGGTGCCCATGGAGCATCACTGCCGCGCCTTCCGCTACGATCCCCTCCGCCGTGAGCCCCCCCGCCCCGCCCCCCTGAACGCCGATCATCTCCGGGAAAAGGATTTCACTCTGGAATGATTTCATACTAGTTCTTGATAAAAAGCTTTCAAAGCTTTTTATAGCGCCGCAGG
>CAMBID010000137.1 GCA_945867445.1 uncultured Clostridia bacterium
GCACCTGGCCGGCGGCGTGCTGGTCTACGGCATCCCCGAGTTCCGTCTGCCCAAGGCCATCGTCCAGAAGGAAGTGGACGGCCTGAAGGCCATGGGCGTCACCATCGCCACTGACACCGTCGTCGGCCGCACCGTCTCCATCGACGAGCTGCAAAATGAGATGGGCTTTGAGGCCGTTTTTATCGGCTCCGGCGCGGGTCTGCCCATGTTTATGGACATCCCCGGCGTTAACTATCGAGGCGTCTACTCCGCCAACGAGTTTTTGACCCGCATCAACCTGATGAAGGCCTACCGGCCTGACTCCGACACCCCCATCCAGCACCCCGGGAAGGTGGCTGTCGTGGGCGGCGGCAACGTTGCCATGGACGCCGCCCGCTGCGCAAAGCGCCTGGGCGCCGAGGTCAGCATCGTCTACCGCCGGGGCATGGAGGAGCTCCCCGCCCGGAAGGAAGAGGTGGAGCATGCCGAGGAGGAGGGCATCGTCTTCCGCACCCTCTGCAACCCCGTGGAGATCCTGGCCAATGAGAATGACGACGTCACCGCCATCCGCTGCATCCGCATGGAGCTGGGCGAGCCCGACGCCTCCGGCCGCCGCCGTCCCATCGAGGTGAAGGGCAGCGAGTTCGAGCTGGATGTGGACTGCGTCATCATGGCCCTGGGCACCAGCCCCAACCCCCTCATCAAGTCCACCACCAAGGGTCTGGAGATCAACCGCAAGGGCGGCATCGTGGTGAACGAGGACGGCCTCACCTCCCGTGAGAACGTCTACGCCGGCGGCGACGCCGTCACCGGCGCTGCCACCGTCATCCTGGCCATGGGCGCCGGCAAGACCGCCGCCAAGGCCATCGACGAGGCGCTGAGCAAGTAACGCGAAAAGGAAAGACGGGCCTTGGGCCGGGCGTCCATAAAACAGTTTTGCATCCGTACCGTTTTGGTACGGATGCTTTTCTATTGATACTCTTTCTTGATAAAAATCAAAGATTTTTATCAAGAAAGAGTATCAGGTTTTCAGCCCGGCCGGCTCCGCCTGGGCCGCCTCCGCGTCGAAGACGAACGGATAGCCGCCCTCACCGGCAAGGCCCCAGTCCGGCGCCACGCTCAGCAGCAGGCGGAGGATGCGGACGGGCGGCAGGGCAAGCAGTTTCCGCATGGCGTTCCCTCCCGTCATTTCTTCCCCAGGACCTCCCGGCGGATGTAGTCAAAGGCGGCGTCCTCCCCCTCGTCCCGGAGCTTTACAAGGATGGTCTCCAGCAGCTCCTCCGTGGCGGGATGCAGCAGCAGGCGGCGGTTCTTGCCCTTCAGGAAGAAGGCATAGGGGTCGCCGGGGGCGAAGTCCTTGCCCCGGTAGACCTTGCTGGCGGCCAGCCGGTCACAGAACATCTCCGCCACGTACTTCTCCGGCATCTCCACGCCGCCGATGCCGCTGCCGTCCCGCAGGTAGTCCGTCCAGTACTCAAAGTGGTGGCGGTTGCGGCCCTTGTGGTGCATCCAGGCGCTGCTGCAGCCCTTGGCCTTCCGCTCGGCGTCGTTGGGGCTGCGGTCCCCCTGGAAGGACCGGACACCCACCCAGAACTCCCGGGGGGAATACTTGGAGAGGTCATGAGTCAGGCCCTGCCAGTAGAGCCCCAGGCGGAAGCAGTACCGGCAGACCAGCCACCGGTGATGATTGACGGTGTGGAGATGCTTCCAGAAATGCACGGCGGTTTCCTCCGTTCTGATTTCGTGTGATGCGAGGAAAGCGGGGACTCAACGCTCCGCGAGGCGGGCGAAGGTACGGCCCAGGGGCGTGCCGAAGCCCAGGGCCTGATAGAGCCCCTCGTCGCAGGGAGCGCAGGTGACGGTGAGGCTGGCGATGCCCGTCTCCCGGCACCAGGCATTGGCGGCAGCCACCAGCAGCCGGGCACCGCCCTTTCCCCGGAAGCAGGGCTCAATGTAGAAGTCCTCAAAGCTCCCCGCCTGGCCGCAGGCAAAGGGGGAGAAGCAGGCGCTGACGCTGCAGAGCCCTACGCAGCGTGTCCGGCGCTTCACCGTGAAAAAGGCGATGCGCCCCGCCTGGACGGCAGCGGAGAGGGTGTTCTTCTCCTCCTCCGTCAGGGGCTCCTCGCCCACGGCCCGGCGGAAGCTGTTCTCCAGGCGAAAGAGCTGCCAGTCCGGCTCCGTCAGCCGCTCCGCCCGCAGGGGAACGTCCTCCTCCGGCGGCAGGAGCAGCAGCGGCTCGCCCCATTCGTCCGCCCCGTTGGGCCGGAAGCCCAGCCGCTGCCAGAAGCGCAGCCGCCGGGGATCGCCGCCGTAATTGAGCTCGGCGTAGGCCATGCCCCGCTCCCGGGCCCAGGCCAGCAGGGCCGCGGCGCAGGCCCGGCCCGTGCCGTTCCCCCGAAATTGAGGGTAGACGCAGAACTCCAGCAGGAAGCACTTGCCGTCCTCCCTGTCGTAGATGACGGGCATGGCAAAGCCGATCTCCTCCTCCCCCCGGCGGAAGAAGAGGAAGTGGAGCCGGTCCCGTTCCCTCTCCCGCAGGGCCTCGATCTGGCTCCGGTACTCCTCCCCCAGGAAGTAGATGAGGTCCTCCCGGTCCTCGTCCCTTGGCAGGATGTCCCGGGCGTGATAGGCCCCCAGCTCCGCCCAAAAGCGGCGGACGCCGGCCTGGGTCCTGGCTTCGCAGATGGTGATGTGGTTGTTCATGTTTCGTTCCTCCATGGTTCCCCTCAGCGAGGGGCTGATTTTGGAGGGTCAGGAAGCGTGGGCCCTCCGGACACGTCTCATCTTCATCAAGAACCACCCTTTCCTATGAAAATTCAGCTTCGCCTCCGGGATATGCCCCGGGTGAGCTGTTAAAAATCAGTATAGCACAACGCAACGCAAAAAACGAGAGCTTTTTTCGCATGAGCCTGCCCCGGATGGGGCAAGGTATAGCGAGAAGGGGCGGAGACCGCTCCGGAAGAACCGGGAGGGATGGCATGGAAACGGCTTTCTTCAAGGGGGACCCGGCGCTGCTGCCCCGGGATGTCCGCTGCCCCGGGACGGCGGCGGAGCTGACGGCGCATTCCTGGGACCTGCTGGCCCTGACGGCGGAGGGCTGCCGGGAACTGCGGCAGTCGGCGGCGGACGTCCACTGCGGCGCTCTGCTGCTGCCCGGGGAGGAGCCGCTGCCCCAAAATCTCCGGGCGGAGAGTGTGGTGACCTATGGCCTCTCCCACCGGGATACCCTGACGCTCTCCAGCCTGGGGGAGATGCCGGTGCTCTGCCTCCAGCGCCGGCTCTCTGCCTCCGGCGAGATCATCGACGCCCGGGAACTGCCGCTGACAGCAGAGAAGCTTCTGCTCCTTTACGGTTTCTGGCTTCTGGGGGCGGGATAAGGAGATTTTGCAGGGAAACGGCGGACTTTTGCAGCCATTGGGGTTTCATACTCTTTCTTGATAAAATCAAAGATTTTTATCAAGAAAGAGTATGAATGCGTACTGAGCAAAGCCGGAAACCTTGAAAGCC
>CAMBID010000138.1 GCA_945867445.1 uncultured Clostridia bacterium
TGTAGTTGGAGGCCCGGCAGCCGCCGCCGGTCTGGGTGATGATGAGGGCGGTATGGTCCAGGTCGTACCTGCCGGAGTTCAGGGCGTCCAGGAACTGGCCGATGACCAGGAGGGCCGGATAACAGGTATCATTATGGACATATTTGAGCCCCAGCTCCGCCACCTGGCTGCCGCAGTTTTCCAGCAGCTCCACCTGATAGCCCTGGTGCTCCATGGCCGCCGCCAGAATGCGGAACTGCACCGGCGCCATGTTGGGAATCAGGATCTTATGGGTCTTCTTCATCTCCGGTGTGAACCGGGGGTAATTGCCTTCCATGCTCAGGTCTCCTTTCCCTCTTCCTCCCGTTCCTCCAGCGCGGCGAAGAGACTCCGCAGCCGGATGCGGACCGCGCCGAGGTTGGTGATCTCGTCGATCTTCAGCTGGGTGTAAAGCTTGCCGCCCTGCTCCAAGATCTCCCGGGTCTCGTCGGTGGTGATGGCGTCCACCCCGCAGCCGAAGCTCACCAGCTGCACCAGGTCGCAGTCCGGATGCTGGCAGCAGTACTTGGCGGCGGCGTAGAGCCGGGCGTGATAGGTCCACTGGTTCAGGACCGTCGTGGGGAAGGGCTCCACAAGATGGGAGACGGAATCTTCCGTCACCACGGCGGCCCCGGCCTGAGCGATGAGGGCGTCGATGCCGTGATTCACCTCGGGATCCATGTGGTAGGGCCGGCCCGCCAGAACGATGATGCGCCGGCCCTCGGCGCGGGCCTTCTCCAGGATGCGCCGTCCCTCGGCGCGGAGGTCCGCCATGTGGCGGGCGTACTCCGCGTAGGCGGCGTCCGCGGCGGCCTTGATCTCCCGGCGGGAGATGCCGCCAAACTCCCGGTTCAAAATCTCCTCCATCCGCTTTTCAAAGGCGGAGCGGTTGTGGATACCCAGGTAATCGTAAATGAGCTTGATCCCGGCAAGCTCCGGGCAGTTGCCCGCCAGGACTTCCGGGTAGTAGGCCACCACCGGGCAGTTATAGTGGTTCTGGCCCCTGCCCTCGTCGATGTTGTAGCTCATGCAGGGGTAGAAGACAGCGTCCAGCCCCAGCTTTGAGAGGAAGGCGATGTGGCCGTGGGCCAGCTTTGCCGGGAAGCAGACAGTGTCGCTGGGGATAGTACCCTGGCCCTTGAGGTAGAGCTCCCGGGTGGAGAGGGGGCTGTGGTAGACGGCGAAGCCCAGTTCCGTGAAGAAGGCATGCCAGAAGGGGTAGAGCTCCCAAAAGCTCAGCACCAGGGGAAGCCCGATCTTCCCCCTCCGGTTCTCCCCGGGCTTGTAGGAGAGCAGCAGTTTCTGCTTGTAGGCGCAGAGGTTCCGCTCCCCGTCCCCGCTCTTTCCGGTGACGGGCTTTTCGCAGCGGTTGCCGCTGATGTGCTTCGCCCCATCGGCGAAGGTGCTGACGGTGAGCTGGCAGTGGTTTCCGCAGCCCTGACAGAGGCGGCTTTCGGTCTCCTGGCGGAAATTCTCCAGCTCCTCCGCCGTGAGAAGGGCGCTGCGCTGGCCGGGCCTGGCCTTGTTCCTTCCGTAGAGTGCCGCGCCATAGGCCCCCATGAGGCCCGCGATGTCCGGGCGGATGACCTCCACGCCCATCTCCTTCTCAAAGGCCCGGAGGACGGCTTCGTTGTAGAAGGTGCCGCCCTGCACCACCACGTGGCGGCCCAGCTCCTCCGCCGAGGAGGCCCGGATGACCTTGTAGAGGGCGTTCTTCACCACGCTGATGGAGAGGCCCGCGGAGATGTTCTCGATGCTGGCGCCGTCCTTCTGGGCTTGCTTGACACTGGAATTCATGAAGACGGTGCAGCGGCTGCCGAGATCCACCGGCCGGTCGGCGAAGAGGCCCAGCTTCGCGAAGTCCTCTACCTCATAGCCCAGGGCGTGGGCGAAGGTCTGCAGGAAGCTGCCGCAGCCGGAGGAGCAGGCCTCGTTCAGGAAGATGCTGCTGATGGCCCCCTGGCGGATCTGGAAGCACTTCATGTCCTGGCCGCCGATGTCGATGATGAAGTCCACCTCCGGCAGGAAGTGCCGGGCGGCGGTAAAGTGGGCCACCGTCTCCACCACGCCGTAATCCGCGTGGAAGGCGGCCTTCGCCAGGTCCTCGCCATAGCCGGTGGCGGTAACGGAGGCCACTGTCATCCCCGGGTGCTCCCGGCGGAGGCGAAGGAGGGTCTCTCTCAGGATGGCGGCGGGGCTCCCCCGGTTGGGCTGATAGTCCGTGAAGAGGAGGCTGCCCGCCTCGTCGATGACCGCCAGCTTCACGGTGGTGGAGCCGGAGTCGATGCCGATATGTACCGTGCCGGCGTAGTCTGCCGGAAAGGGGACCCGGGGGACGGCGGCCTTCGCGTGGCGGGCGCGGAAGGCCCCGTACTCTTCCCGGCTCGTGAAGAGCGGGGGCTGGGAGCGGTAGCTCCGGAGAGATTTCCGCCGCCGGAGCCTCTCACAGAGCTCCCGGAGGTCAAAGGACTGATCGGCGTAGAAGGCCGCGCCCATGGCCACATAGTAAAGGCTGTTTTCCGGGCAGGAGCCGGTGAGGTGCAGGGCCTCGTCAAAGCTCCGGCGGAGACACTTGGAAAAGGTCAGGGGGCCTCCCAGATACAGGACGTTCCCCTGGATGGGCCGTCCCTGGGCCAGGCCCGCGATGGTCTGGTTCACCACCGCCCGGTAGATGCTGCCCGCGATGTCCGCGGGCTTGGCCCCCTGGTTGATAAGGGGCTGGATGTCGCTCTTGGCGAAGACGCCGCAGCGGGAGGCGATGGTATAGGTCTTCTCCGCCGAGGCGGCGGCGGTATCCATCTCCTCCGGCGTCATGCGGAGCAGGGTCGCCATCTGGTCGATGAAAGCGCCGGTGCCGCCGGCGCAGGAGCCGTTCATCCGGACCTCGAGACCGTTGGTGAGGAAAAGGATCTTGGCGTCCTCGCCCCCCAGCTCGATGATGCAGTCCGTCCCCGGGGCCAGGCGCTTGGCGGCCACTCTTGTGGCGAAGACCTCCTGCACGAAGGGGAGATCCGCGTCCTCCGCCATGCCCATGCCGGCGGAGCCGGAGATGGCAAAGAACATCTCTCCCGGGAAGCACTCCGCCACGGCAGAGAGGAGCTCCCCGGTCTTTTCGGTGATATGGCTGAAATGCCGCTGATAGGTGGAATAAAGGAGCTGGCCGTCCTCGTCCAGCACCACACATTTGATGGTGGTGGAGCCCACGTCCAATCCGATTCGCACGATGCTTGCCTCCTTTTGCGCCGCTGGCGGCGCGGTTCTCTATTTTAATTATTATACGATTTCCCGTGTTAAGAAGGCGTTTATAAACTTCGGCTATCCCGTTAAGAGGCCGTTAAAAAGGCAAAATATCTCCCTCTTTCCTCAAGAGACGTTCTGTGCTATACTGGGGAAAACCGATTTCATACTAGTTCTTGATAAAAAGCTTTCAAAGCTTTTTATAGCGCCGCAGGCGCGTC
>CAMBID010000139.1 GCA_945867445.1 uncultured Clostridia bacterium
GGGAGAAGCTGGGCGGCGACCGCCTGACCTTCGGCGGCCTCGCCGGGATGGGGGACCTCATCGTCCCCTGCACCTCCATGCACTCCCGGACCCGCCGGGCGGGCATCCTCATCGGCCAGGGCGAGAGCGCCCGGGAGGCCATGCGCGAGGTCGGCGCCGTGGTGGAGGGCTACTACGCCGCCCTCAGCGTGGAGCAGCTGGCAGTGCGGGAGGGCGTGGAGATGCCTATCTGCCACTGTGTCTACGAGGTCCTCTACCACGGGAAGCCCGCCAAAGACGTGGTGGGCGAGCTCATGAACCGCAGCCGCAAGGAGGAGAGCGGCCGGGGCTGGCAGTATCCCAACTGAAGCGGCGTGGACTTCTTTCAGGAAGCTTTGACGCGGGGTTCGAAAGAAACAAAAGCCTGCAGCCATTGTTTGGCTGCAGGCTTTTTGCAATTTTTTTTGGGGAAGGGGGGAGGTACTTGCGGAAAAGGTCAGGCGGAATACCCCAGTGCCTTGGAGATATCGTGATAAAATATTTTATTCTAATGGTAGAGTAGGATTACGCATGGTCTTGGGGCGGCTCAGGCCGGGCGGCGCTTCTTTTTTCCCTGTCCCCCTTTTGCGACGGTCTTTCCGGCAGGGGGGTGGGTATAATGGTCCCAGTGCGGCAGGGAAGGGGGGAGATGGGATGCCGGTGGTGTACCTGGACAGCGTGTTTCTGCTGAACGCCCTGATGGATTACCTCCTTCTGCGGGGGACGGAGCTCCTCTCCGGGATCCCGGCAGCGCGATGGCGCTGCCTCCTGGCGGCGGTCTTCGGCGGAGGCTACGCGGCGGCGGTCTTTCTGCCGGGGCTGGGATGGATGGCCGCCTGGCCCGGGAAGCTGGCGGCGGGGTTCTTGCTGGCAGCCATCGCCTTCGGCGGGCAGCGGAGATTTCTTCGGCGGGCGATCCTCTTTTTCGCGCTCTCCTGCGGCATGGCGGGCTGCGTGCTGGCGCTGGGGCTCCTCTCCGGTGGGATGCCGGCAGAGAGGGGCATCTTCTATACCCGTGTGGATCTCCGGGTGCTGCTCATCGCCGCCATTTCGGCCTACCTGCTGCTGAGCATCGTCTTCCGGGCGGCGGCCAGGCAGGGAATGGAGGGAAAGCGCCTGCCGCTGCGCGTCCACCGGGATGGCCGGGAGATTGCCGTTGCCGCCCTCTATCACAGCGGCACCGGCCTCCGGGATGCCGGGGGGAGGCCGGTGGCTGTCCTGACGGCAGAGGCGGCCCGGGGGCTTTTCCCTCCGGATTTGCGGCCTTACCTCACGGCGGAGGCCCTGCGGGACCCGGCGGGGCAGCTCACGGAGCTCAGACGGCTGGGGGAGCGGCCGCTGCTGCTGCCCTGCCGGACGGTGGGGGGCGGCGGGCTGCTGCTGGCATTGCGCTGCGACTGGCTGGAGGCCAACGGCGTCCGGCAGCGACAGCCCTTGGTGGCCCTGACGCCGGAGGAACTGGGGAATGGCATCGGCGCCCTTTGGGGCGGAGAGGAAGGAGGAAAACATGGAGACCTGGCGGGAGAGATTCCAGCGTTTTCTGGTGAGTCTGGGCCTGGTGGAAAAGCCCGGCGTCCACTATATCGGGGGCAGCGATGTGCTGCCGCCGCCCCTGAGCCGGGAGCGGGAGGCGGAGCTCCTGGCCCGGCCCGGGGACCCGGAGGCCCGGGGGGAGCTCATCGAACATAACCTGCGGCTGGTGGTGTACATCGCCCGGCGCTTTGAGAATACCGGCATCAACCTGGAGGACCTCATCTCCATCGGCACCATAGGTCTTATCAAGGCAGTGGAGACCTACCGGCTGGAAAAAAACATTAAGCTGGCCACCTACGCCTCCCGCTGTATCGAGAATGAAATCCTGATGTATCTCCGGAAGAACGCCGCCAGACGGGGGGAGGTCTCCTTCGACGAGCCGCTGAATACCGACTGGGACGGCAACGAGCTGCTGCTCTCGGATATCCTGGGGACGGAGGCGGACATCGTCCTCCAGCCCATCGAGGCGGACGCCGACTGCCAGATGCTGCTCACGGCTTTGAATACCCTGACCCGGCGGGAGCGGGAGATCATCACGCTGCGCTACGGCCTGGGCGGCCGCCGGGAGCAGACCCAGAAGGAGGTGGCGGACCGCCTGGGCATCTCCCAGTCCTACATCTCGCGGCTCGAAAAGCGCACCCTCCAGCGCCTCCGCCGGGAACTCCAGCGGCTTGGCTGAGGGTTTTTCTTGACATTTGTCCCGGGGGAGAGTATACTATAACAGCATACAAAACTGCAAGGATGGGAAGGAGTACCCGGAGCGCGGATCCCAGAGAGGGCGCGGATGGTGGAAGCGCCTGTGAGGCCGCCGGGGAAGTCGTCCCGGAGCATCGCGGCTGAAGGGGAGTAAGCCGCGGCGGCGGCCCGCCGTTACCGGGGCGCGGCGCATGCGCGCCGCATGAGAGCGGGAATTTCCCGAATTCAGGTGGTACCACGGACTTTCGTTCGCCCTGAGCTGAAAGCTCAGGGCGTTTTTCTATGGAAAGCATCCAGAAAAAGAGAGAAACAGGGAGGAAACACATGAAATTCCAAATCATCCAGAACGACTTCACATCCCGCGCCCTGCGCAGGGAGGTAGGCCAGGTGGGCTTCCGCCGCCAGCCGCTTTTCCTGCAGTACCTGCTGCGGATCTTCGGGCTTCTCTGCCTGGGCGTCTCTGTCTTCTGCCTCGTCACTGTGGGCATGAGCATTGCAAACCCCGGCATCAGCCCGTGGAAGTACACGGTCCTCACATTCCTCTATGCCATTCCCTTCCTCTTCCTGGGCCTCCACTATATGAACCTGGTGCCCACCGCCCACGGCAGCTTCATTCTGCGCAATACCTTCGCCCGGCGGACGGAGTTCCGTTCTGACGGCTTTGTGGAGTACATCGGCGAGCGGCGGAACGAGTACCAGTACCGGGAGCTGGGCGAGGCCTGGGAGGGGAGGGAGGCCCTGTACCTCTTCGTAAAACCGAGAAAATTCCTGATCCTGCAGAAGAAGGACTTCGCCGAGGGGGAGCTGAAGAGCTTCCGCACTTTCATCCAGAAGAAGACTGGCCGCCCCATCCGGGAACTGCGGATGGGCAGCAAGACCGTCCGCTGAATCCCGGCAGGGTAGAATAGGAGAAACGATATGAACAGAGAACTGCCTAAGGTGTACGAGCCCCAGCAGGTGGAGTCCCGCATCTATGAGATGTGGGAAAAGAACGACTGCTTCAAGGGCACGGCTGATCCCAAGAAGAAGCCCTTTTCCATTGTGATGCCGCCCCCCAATGTCACGGGTCAACTCCACATGGGCCATGCCATGGACGCGACGCTCCAGGATATCCTCACCCGCTACAAGCGGATGCAGGGCTACGCCGCCCTCTGGGTCCCCGGCACGGACCACGCCGGCATTGCCACCCAGATCAAGGTGGAGGAGGAGCTGCGCACCAAGGAGGGTCT
>CAMBID010000140.1 GCA_945867445.1 uncultured Clostridia bacterium
CGCGCCCGTCCCGGATCCGGGGGGAGATGGTCTTGCGCACGGCCTCGGGCTGCTCCATGATCTCCTTGAGCATGAAGTGGGGGTAGCCGCCCTTCTCGGCGGCGGAGACATCCCAGTTGACGGTGGAGTGGGCCTTGGCCGGGATGGGGCTCATCTCGGTATCGAAGTAGTCCACAGAGTTTGCGGTGAGGACGGCGATCTCCCCGTCCTCCAGGTAGACCACGTCCCGGGTGTGCTTGATGATGGCCGTCAC
The DNA here is from genome assembly GCA_945867445.1 of uncultured Clostridia bacterium. GTDB lineage: Bacteria > Bacillota > Clostridia > Oscillospirales > Oscillospiraceae > Oscillibacter. The sequence continues at coordinate 254 of CAMBID010000140.1, forward strand.
GTCGGAGGCGATGAAGTTCCCCTCCGGGCTGAAGCCCAGGATCAGGGGGCTCTCCTTCCGGGCGGCGATGAGGGCGTTGGGGTAGTCCGCGCAGATGATGCCCAGGGCGTAGGAGCCCTCCACCCGCCGCAGGACCCGGCCCACGGCCTCCAGCATGCTGCCGCACTCCTGATAGTGGAACTCCAGGAGCTGGGCCACCACCTCGGTGTCGGTCTCCGAGGTGAACTGCACCCCCTGACGCAGCAGGTTTTCCTTGATCTCCTGGTAGTTCTCGATGATGCCGTTGTGGACCAGGGCCACCTTGCCGTTGGCGCTCACATGAGGGTGGGCGTTGATGTCGTTGGGCTCGCCGTGGGTGGCCCAGCGGGTGTGGCCGATGCCCAGGCTCCCGCAAAGGCCCGCCCCGTCATGGCAGAGCTCCCGCAGCACCTTCAGCCGGCCCTTGCTCTTGCGGACCTGCAGGCCCGCCTCCTCCGAGCGGACGGCGATGCCGGCGGAGTCATAGCCCCGGTACTCCATCCGCTCCAGGCCATCCAGCAGGATGGGGGCGGCCTCCACGTTCTTGCCCACGAAACCAATAATTCCGCACATAAAATGATATATCCTCCTAGCTTCGTTCGATCGACAGAATGGGTGTGGATCGGACAAACAGCGCAGGCTTTGTCCTGTCTCCGGCACGGTCCCAGGGCCTTTGTTCCGGGGTCTCCCCCGGACTTTGCTCCCTGGGTGCGCGGCCGTACCTGGCCGCGGAGGGGCATCCGCCGAATCTTCGATGGCGGAGCGCTTTGGCGCTCCGACGCTCCCCTCTCCTCGTTACCCTGCCTGCGGCAGGGACATGGCGCTTTCTTTCGCAGGGGTTCCCCCCGGTCCTCCTTCCTCATTTCTCTGCGCTGGTGAGTGCTTTCTGCGCAATATCCTGTGCTTTTTTATCAGGATACTTTGCATTCCCTGTTTCCCGGACGGGCCGCGAGACTGGGATGCGGGTATTATACCATAAGTCCGTCCCTTTGAACAGTCCCGGCTTTGTGAACTTTCTTGCCGGGGGAAAGAGAGCGGGGGCCCTTCCGGGGTCCCCGCTCTTCGCAGACGTTGTCTTTCCTCAGCCCTCGGGCTGCTGGCCGTAGGTTTGGAAGCGCTCCAGGGCGGCAGTCATCTCTTCCTCCGTCAGCACCCGGGGCGTGCCGATGCAGCGGGCCTGGTACTGGAGCCGGGCGGTGAACTCCAGGTCCCCCGCGAGAGCATAGGCCTTCTTCAGGCTCTCGCCGCAGCAGACGATGCCGTGGTTCCCCAGGAGGACCGCGTTCCCCGCCCCGCAGAAGCGCACCGCACGTTCTGCCAGCTCCTCCGTGCCGAAGGTGCAGTAGGGGGCGCAGGAGATCTCCCCCGTCCCGGCTCCGCCGATGGCGTAATGCACCGCCCGGATGGGCTCGTTCAGCACGGCGAAGGTGGTGCAGTAGGGGGAGTGGGTGTGGACCACGCCCCGGATGTCCGGCTTGGCCCGGTAAAGATAAGCGTGGAGGGCCCACTCGCTGGAGGGCTTCCGGGTCCCGGCCTCTACATGGCCCTCCAGGTCCAGCACCACCACGTCCACGGGCTCGATGTCAAAGTAATGCATCCCGGAGGGGCTCAGGGCCATGAGGCCCGTCTCCGGATCGTAGATGCTGAGGTTTCCGCTGGTGCCGTTGCTGAGACCCTCCGCGCTCATGCGGCGGCCGTAGTTCGCCACCAATTCCCGTTCCTTCTCCAGCAGCATGGCTGTTTCCTCCTTCTCTCAGAAAAGTCCCGGCGGCAGGGGGATGTCCTGCCGGGGGACAGTGTCCCAACGGAAATGCTCTATCAGCTCCCCCGGCGTCCGGGGAGCGGCGGTGGGGTTCTGTCCGGCGAGATACGCCAGCTTTCCGATGACCTCCTCCGGGGAATCCTTCTCCCGCAGCGCGGCAAGGCCCAGGTCCCCGTCCCGCTTGGAGAGGCGCCGTCCGTCCGGGGACAGCAGCAGCGGAAAGTGAAAAAATTCCGGGGCCGGAAGGCCCAAAAGCTCATAGAGGAGAAGCTGCCGGGGGGTAGACGTCAGAAGATCCGCTCCCCGGACCACCTCCGTCACGCCCATGGCGGCGTCGTCCACCACCACCGCCAGCTGATAGGCGAAGAGCCCGTCGGAGCGGCGGAGGAGGAAGTCTCCGCAGTCTGTGGGCAGGTACTCCGTGACCTCCCCCAGATGTCCGTCGGTAAAGGTGATGCTCTTCTCCGGCACCCGAAGCCGCAGGGCGCCCTTCCGGCCAGCCGCCTCCCGGGCGGCGATGTCCTCCGGCGAAAACCCCCGGCAGGTGCCGGGATAGACGGTGAGGCCATCCTCCCGGTGGGGGGCCGAGGCGGTGTGGAGCTGGGCACGGGTGCAGAAGCAGGGGTAGACCAGGCCCATTTCCCGCAGGCGGCCAAGCGCCTCCTCATAGAAAGCGGTCCGCCGGCTCTGGAAGTAGGGGGCGTCCGGCCCCCCGGCGCTGCCGCCCTGGTCCCAGGCAAGGCCCAGCCAGCGGAGGTCCTCCTCCACCTGCCGGGCATAGTCCGGGCGGCAGCGGGCGGTGTCCAGATCCTCGATGCGAAGGATCCAATCCCCGCCCCGGCTCTTCACGCTGAGAAAGCTCAAAAGCGCGCAGAAGAGGTTCCCCAGGTGCATCCGCCCGCTGGGGGAGGGGGCAAAGCGTCCTCGTACCATGCGCTCCACCTCAGCCTTCCCCGCCGGCGAGGCGCTGCACCAGCTCTGCGGGATAGCGGTCCGAGAAGGCCTCCCAGAGGGGCCGGGAGGCCTCCCGGAACTCCGCCAGGGCCTCCTCCGAAAGGGCCGTCACCCGGTTGCCCCGGACAGTCTTCCAGGCAGCGAGCACCGCCTCGTCCGCCGCCAGGCTTGCCTGCCGCTGCACCGCGGCGGCCTCCGCTCCGCAGTCCCGGGCGATGCCGGCCAGAAGCTCCGTAAGGGAATCGTAGAGATCCCCATCCATGCAGAGGTAGGCGGCGGAGTAGAAGGCCGGCCAGCTGCAGAGGTACTTCTGTACCTTTTGGAGCGAGGCATCGTAGGCCGTGGTCAGGAGCTCCTCCTGGGCGTCGTAGACGCCGGTCTCCAGGGCGGTGTAGACCCCGGGCCAGGGGGCGTCCACGGTCTGAGCGCCCCAGCCGGCGAGGCTCTTTTCCACCACGTCGCCGCCGCCAACGCGGACC
>CAMBID010000141.1 GCA_945867445.1 uncultured Clostridia bacterium
CTCCTCCCTGCGGGCATTCCACGGGCAGTATAACAATATCATAGTTTAGCACAATCCCGGCGAGAATACAACTTAAAAAAGAGGAGGCGCAGGGAAACGGGGGACGCAATGCGTCCCCCGTCCGGCGATTCATCGGAGCCAGGAAAACAGGCCCGGGTCTGCCTCCTCCGCGAGAATGGCGGCGGAGGCAAGCATCCGGGCGGCGTCGGCCCGGGTGACGGTATCCGCCGTAGCGGCGCTTCCAAAGCTGCCGGCGGCCAGGACGCTGCAATACTCCAGATTCCCCACCGCCTGGGCCGCCCAGGAGTCATCCTCCGTCCCGGCAAAGCAAAGGGCGAGATCCACATCCCGGAGCCGCAGGGCCCGGTCCAGCATCACCGCCGCCTCCCGGAAGGTGATGGGATCCCCCGCCCGGAAGGCAGCGCCGTTCTCCCCGGCGCTGCCCCGAACCACCCCCTGCCGGAGGGCGGCGGAGGCATAGTCCTTGGCCCAGGCGGGGATGGCGGCGTCATCGGTGAAGCCCGTCACCGTGACAGCGGAGGCAGACATCCCCAGGCAGTCCATGGTCATGGCCAGGAACTCCGCCCGTGTCACCGTTCGCTCCGGCTCAAAAAAGTATTCGCCCGCAAGGCAGGTACCGGTGAAAACCCCAGCCTCCGCCAGGTACTGGGCGGCGGCCTCCGCGCCGCTGCCCTGGGTATCCGAGTAGGCGACGCCGCTTTTCACCCGGCTGACGGTGACGGTGACCTCCGCCTCAGCGGAGGAATTGCCCTCCCCATCCCGGCAGAGATAGGTGAACCGGTCGCTGCCGCACCGGTCCTTCTCAGGGGTGTAAACGAACTCCGCCCCGTCGATCTCAACCGTGCCGTGCTTCGGCTCCTGTACAATCTCAAACGTCACGTCCTCCCCGCTGCCGCCGGTGGTGAGGAAGCGGGCGTGGTACGGGATGTTCCGGTAGGTGCGGATCTCCAGCTCCCGGGCGGCGGGGGCAGAGACGCTCTTCGCGCTCTGGGCGGCCAGAGCCGGGGTCGCCAGCAGCAGGACAAAGGTCAACAGTGCCGCGGAAACGCGGCGGAAACGAGTGGAAAGCTTCAAATTTCAGGGCCTCCTTTTGCTTTTCTTGGATGGTCCTAGTGTGCGCCCGGCGGCGGCAGACGATACCGCCGCCGCCCTTCCATTGTGTGGAAAAGAGCCGGAGCGGCCTTCCGCTTCGGCTCTTTGCTCACTTGAGGTCGTTCACTTGAGGTCGTAAAGGGCGGAGTATTTCTTCTCGAGATACGTGAGGAAATAGTCGGGGTTCAGAGGCTCGCCGGTAATGGCCCGGATCCACTCGTCCGGCGTGGAGATGGAGGCAAGGGAGAAGACATGGTCCCGCAGCCAGTCCCGGACCTCCGTAAGCCTCCCCTCCCGGACAGCGGCAAACACATTGAAGTCCCGCTCCATGGCGGCAAGGATCTGGACGCCGTAGGCGCTGCCCAGGGCGTAGGAGGGGAAGTAGCCGTAGCTCTGGGTCCAGTGGACATCCTGCAGGCAGCCCTGGGCGTCGTTGGGCACATCCAGGCCCAGGTATTCCTGATACTTGGCGTTCCAGAGAGCAGGGATCTCGTCCACCGTGATCTCACCGTTGAGCAGGAGCTTTTCCAGCTCGTAGCGGATGAGAATGTGAAGGGAATAGGTGAGCTCGTCGGCCTCGGTCCGGATGAGGCTGGGGCGGGCAATGTTCACGGCCTCGTAGAGTTCCCGCTCCGAGACGTCCGCAAAGGTGTCCCCGCTGATCTCCCGAAGCTTGGGGTAGATGAAGTGGAGAAAGGCCTCGCTGCGGCCGATGATGTTCTCATAGAAGCGGGAGATGCACTCATGCATGGCGCTGGTCATGCTGCCGGCGGTGTGCTCCCTCCAGAATTCCTCCGGCTCATTCTGCATGAAGAGGGCGTGGCCGCCCTCGTGGAGGGTGGAGAAGATGTTGGAGATGAAGTTCTCCTCAAAGTAGTGGGTGGTGACCCGGACATCGTGGGGGCCGAACTCCGTGGTGAAGGGGTGCTCCGTGGTCATGAGGACCAGGGCGCTCTTCCGGAGGCCCTCAGCCTCCAGCAGGTAGCGAGAGAAGGCCTCCTGCTCCGGGATGGGGCAGGGCCGGGTGAGGAAGTCCTCCCGGATGGGCTTGCCCTCCGCCTGGATGCGGCACATCAGGGGCACGATCCGCGCCTTCAGGGCATCGAAGAAGGCATCCAGCTGAGCCTCGCTGCCGCCCTTCTCCGTGTCGTCCAGGCAGGCATTGTAGTAGGTCGAGGGCTTCTCGTCCCGAAGGTCGATGGCCCTGCGGGTGTAGTCCACCACTTCCGCCAGGGAGTCCCGGAACAGGGAAAAGTCCGAGGCCTTCTTGGCCGCGAGCCACTTGCCGTAGGCCCGGTTGGCGGCCACAGACCAGGCGTGGTCGAACTCCTCCGTCAGGTTCTTCTCCCTCTCATAGCGCTCCCAGAGGTGCTCCACCGTCTTCCGCTGGGGAAGGCTCAGCCCCTCGCCGTCCGCGTGGAGCTCCCCCACAAGGGCGGCGTACTCCGGGGAGTGCATCAGGGCGTGGATGTGCTTTCCCAGCAGGGCCATGTCATCCCCCGCCTGCTCCATACCCTCCTCCGGGGCGCAGCACTCCATGTCGAAGCTCAGCTTCCCGATGGCCCGGCCGTAAGCCTCCGCCTCGTCCAGAATGGCGGAGAGCCGCTTCCACTTCTCTTGATTCGTCATGTTTCCTCCTTTGCCGGGATGTCCCCGCGCTCAGCTTCCCTTGGAATCGGATGGGGTGACCGGCTTCCCCGGGTATGGGAAGAGCCGCACATTGATGACCCAGGCAATAAAAACGCCCAGAATCGTCTGCAGAGCCCGCAGCGTAGCGTCCACATAGCGGTTTCTGTCGGACACCAGGAGAATGATGAAGACCACGGCGGCAAAGCCGCAGAACTCCCCGCAGCCCAGCTTCTCCGACACCATCAGCACCAGCAGCGTCCCCAGCAGCAGCACCGCAAGCTCAATGGCGACCTCCTGGGCGTGGACTGCGGCAAAGCCGAAAAGCTCATCCCGCAGGGCCAGGGCCGGCAGACCCAGGGCCAGAGCGATGAAGGTGGCCTTGATGCGGACCTTTCCCATATTGATGGTCTTGGCGGAGTTGTCCCGGATCTCAAGGAGGGCGTAGATATAGATGAAGACCGGGTGGAGCTCCAGCTCCGGAAAAAGCAGCCGGAAGGGCTGCCAGAGGAGGAAGGCCGCCAGCAGGGCCAGGATGCTCTTCACCTTCCGCATGCCCACATGGGGCATGTGGGCATGGGGATGGCCGTGCTCCTCCTGCGGATGCCGGCCGGGATGTTCGTGACGGTCTTGGATAGGGAGCACCCCCTCAGATCGGAAGAGCACACGTCTGAACTCCAGTCACGTGTTCTAATCTCG
>CAMBID010000142.1 GCA_945867445.1 uncultured Clostridia bacterium
GCAAGTGACGATAACGCAGTATTGCGCCAATAGACCAAGCTGATATTAAAGATTTATCCCTAAGAATTAGTATTATGAGGCGGCGCGGCATGCGCGGGATTCGAAGGCATCCGCGGCAGAGAGGCAGCGGGCGGAGAGGGGGATCTCCTCCTGGATGCTCCGGGGCAGGATTCAATTCTCCGGAGCGGGACACCCGTCCTTCGGCGCCTCCGCTTCCCCGCCATGGAGGTGCTGCCAGAGGATCCTGGCCGGGTGCTCCCCTATCACCGCGGCCAGCTCCCGCTCCTCCGCCTCCCGGATGCGCCGAACGGAGCCAAAGCGCTTCCTCAGCGCCTCCTGCCGCTTGGGGCCGATGCCGGGGATGCCGTCCAGGACGGAGCGCAGGGCGCTCTTGCCGTGGCGCTGGTGGTGATAAGTGATGGCAAAACGGTGGGTCTCCTCCTGGATCTGTCCGATGAGGGTGAAGACCGCCGGCTGCCCGGCGATGCCGATCTCCCGGCCCTCCGACGTCACCAGAGCCCTCGTCCGGTGGCGATCATCCTTCACCATGCCGAAAATGGGCACGGTGCAGCCGAACTCCTCCGCCACATGCTGGGCGGTCCGGGCGTGGGTGGCACCGCCGTCGATGAGGAAGAGGTCCGGCAGGGGCAGGAACTTCTCATCCCCGTCCGCTGCCCGCTGCAATCGGCGGCGCAGAACCTCCGCCATGGAGGCGTAGTCGTCCGGGCGCCCCTCCGTGTCCTTGATCTGGAAGCGGCGGTAGGCGCTCTTCAGGGGCTTGGTCCCCCGGTAGACCACCATAGAGGCAACGATATCGGAGGACCCGGTATTGGAGATGTCGAAGGACTCCATCCGCTCCGGCACTTCCGCAAGACCCGTCATCGTCTGCAGAAGGGCCAGGGTGTGGTCTGAGCGCTCCGCCTCCGTGGTGGCCCGCTCCGCCTCCTCCCGGGCGTTGCGGCGGGCCATGGAAAGGAGCTCCGCCTTCTCCCCCCGCTGGGGGACATGGACCCAGACCCGGTGTCCCGCCCGGCGGGACAGGGCCTCGCTGAGCTCCTCGCAGTCACCGGAGTCCGCCGGCAGCAGGATCTCCCGGGGCAGGATGGGCCGGGGCAGGTAGTACTGGGCGGTGACAGCCGCCAGGATCTCCCCCTCGTCCTCCTCATTATGGGCCCGAATGAGCTCCGTCTCCCGGCCGGTGAGCTGCCCGTCCTCCACGTGGAGCACCGCGCAGCAGCTCTTCCCTGCCCCCCGGAAAACGCCCCAGACGTCGGTGTCCGCGCAGATGCCGGCGATGACCGTCTGCCGCTTGCCGAGAGCCCCGATGGCTGCCGCCTGGTCCCGGAGGGCCGCCGCCCGCTCGAATTCCAGCTTCTCCGCTGCCTGCTCCATCTCCGCCGTCAGCTCCCGGATGAGCTGCTTTCCCTTGCCCTCCAGCAAGGACACCGCCTGGTCCATTCTCCGGCGGTACTCCTCCGCCGTCATCCCGGAGCGGCAGAAGCCGTCGCAGCGGCCCATGTGGTAGTTGAGGCAGGGCCGGTCCGCGTCCAGATCCCGGGGGAAGCGGCGGCGGCAGGTGGGCAGCTTCAGCGCCGCGCAGACGGCGTCCACAGCCTGCCGGGTCTCATGCCGCCCGCCGAAGGGCCCGAAGTACCGGGCCCCATCGTCCGCGATGCGGCTCACCAGGGAAAACCGCGGATACTCCTCCCCGGAGAGACGCACGAAGGGATACCCCTTGTCGTCCTTCAGCAGGATGTTGTAGCGGGGCATGTGCCGCTTGATGAGGGAGTTCTCCAGCACCAGCGCCTCGAATTCGCTTTTCACGAAAATGGTATCAAAGTGGTCCACCTGGGCCACCATCACCCGGGTCTTCTCCGTGTGGGAGGCGGTATCCTGGAAGTACTGGCTCACCCGGTTCCGCAGCTTTTTGGCCTTCCCCACATAGATGACCTTCCCGCTCTTATCCATCATCAGATAGACCCCCGGCTCCAGGGGCAGGGCGTTGGCCTTCTCCCGCAGCTCTTCCCGCGTCATGGTCCCTCCTCCTTCCCGGTAAGACGGAATGCTATTTATACTAGTTCTTGATAAAAAGCTTTCAAAGCTTTTGATAGCGCCAACGGCGCGTTGGATTCTTAGGAAACGCGCCGACGCGCAAAGCGCGGCGGTTCCCATGAAACTATCTTATTTTAATAGGAGAGTAGTATCAGCGCAGATGGGCGGCGCCTTCCGAAAAAATGTCCGCTTTTTCTTGGAAAATAGTATCAAAGAAAAGGATTTGCCTTTGAAATCAGTATGAAAAAGGGCGGCTCCCGGCAGGAGCCGCCCTTTCCAACGGAAACTTATTCGTCGAAGTTGTTCTGGACCAGCTCCGCCAGGGCCTGAACGGCTTCCTTCTCGTCGTTGCCGTCGGCGATCAGGGTGATGGTGGTGCCCTTGACGATACCCAGAGAGAGAACGCCCAGCAGGCTCTTGGCGTTCACGCGGCGCTCCTCCTTCTCCACCCAGATGCCGCTCTTGAACTCGTTGGCCTTCTGGATAAAGAACGTAGCGGGGCGGGCGTGCAGGCCCACCTCATTATTCACGGTGATTTCCTGAGTATACATTTGCAGCTCTCCTTTTCCCAAGCGTTTTCCATCCGCGCCTGTGTTCTCCGCGCGCCGAAAACAACATGAACTTATTCTCATCATAATCGGTTTTGCGTCTTCCGTCAATGGGCATTTTCACAAACATTGCGAAAAGTGAAACGTTTTCCGGAAGTTCCATTCACAGAATTGCCTGTTTCTTCCGGAAATCACCGGTTCCGTCCGGTTTCTGCACCCATTCGTCCCCGCCGAAAGGTCCCATTCCTCCGTCTTTTCTCCGGAAAGCGGAATTTGACCCTTGACATCCCGGAAAGCTCTGCTATAATAATACTGCTGTCGCAAAAAAGGAATACCAGTTTTTACTCGACAAACACGATGGAGAAGTCGCCTAGTTGGTCGAGGGCGCGTGATTGGAAATCACGTAAACCCCTAAAGGGTTTCAAGGGTTCGAATCCCTTCTTCTCCGCCAAAATTTCCGCAGTCTGAAGACTGCGGAAATTTTTTGCTTTCCCGGTGTTTTCCCTCCTGGCAGCTGTATCGGCTCACGATATATTTGTAGCGAATCCCGATATAAACGGTAACCGATAAGGAGCTGATCTCCATGCCAAATCCCCCGCTGACGGAGGCGGTCTACTACATCCTCCTGTCCCTGACGGAGCCGCTCCACGGCTACGGCATCATGCAGAAGGCCGAGCAGCTCTCCTCCGGGAGGGTGCGCCTGGCTGCCGGGACCCTTTACGGGGCGCTGAACACCCTGCTGGAGAAGGGCTGGATCGCCGCCGGAGCTCAGGAGGGCCGGCAGGACATCTTTTACTAGTTCTTGATAAAAAGCTTTAAAAGCTTT
>CAMBID010000143.1 GCA_945867445.1 uncultured Clostridia bacterium
CCGGCAGAAGCTCTGGACTCGGGACTTCACCATCATCACATTAGGGAGCGTGGTCTCCATGGTGGGCGGCACCATGACGGGCTTTGCCATCAGCATCATGGTGCTGGATTACACCGGGTCCATCCTCCTCTATGCGCTTTTCAATATCTGCTTCCAGATCCCCATGCTGGTCTGCCCGCTGCTGGCGGGACCTGTCCTGGACCGCATGAGCCGGAAGAAGGTCATCTACAGCCTGGACTTTCTGTCGTCCTTTGTCTTCCTGGTGTTCTACCTCGTGATGCGGAACGGCTGGTTCAGCTATCCCTTCCTCCTGGGCGGAACGCTGCTCATCGGGGCCATCGACGGGGTCTACACCGTGGCCTATGACAGCTTCTACCCCAATCTCATCACGGAGGGGAATTACTCCAGGGCTTACTCGGTCTCCAGCATGCTCTGGCCCATCGCCGCCATGTCCACCCCCATCGCCGCCATGGTCTATGACCGGTTGGGCACGGTGACGCCGCTGTTCGCTTTTAACGCGATGTGCTTTTTCACGGCGGCCTGCTTTGAGCGAACCATCCGCCACCAGGAAACCCACATGGCCAAGGCACCGCCGGCGGACGGAATGGGGCCGCTGAAGCGCTTTCGCCGGGACTTCCGGGAGGGCGTCACGTACATCTGGGGGGAGAAGGGGCTTCTCGTCATCACCGGCTACTTCATGGTCTCCAACTTCGCCGGCAGCGGGGCGGGGAACCTGTACCTGCCCTTCTTCCGGAACCATCCCCAGCTTTTTTCCATGTGGCCCATCGCCGTGGTGACGCTCTACTCCATCGTCTCCAACTTCTCGGTGGCGGGGCGCTTCGTGGGCGGCCTCATCCACTATAAGGTGAAGTTCCCCACGGAGAAGAAGTTCGCCATCGCCATGACGGTCTATGTCACTATCTGCTTTCTGGAGATGGGGGAGCTCTACATGCCCATCCCCATTATGGCGGGGATGTTCTTCCTGGAGGGGCTCCTCAGCGTCACCAGCTACAATATCCGCATCTCCGCCACCCAGTCCTATCTGCCGGACACCAAGCGGGCCCGGTTCAACGGCACCTTCAGTATGCTCTGCTCCATGGGGAGCATCGCGGGGACGCTGCTCTCCGGCGCGCTGGGCGAGGTGCTGCCGGAGCGGGGCATCATCGTCGGCTTTAACGTCCTGAGCCTTGTGGCGGCGTACTTCCTGATGTACCGGGGCCGCCAGCACGTGAAAAAGATCTACAACCAGGCGCTCTAAGGAGGGACAGCCATGACGGAGTATCGGGTACCCTTTCAGGACGCGGAGAGCGAGTTCACGGAGAAGCGCTCCCGCTTCCTCAGCCATCTTTTCCGGGTGGAGAGCGAGGCGGAGGCCCGCCGCCGTATCGAGGAGATGAAAAAGAAATACTACGATGCCCGCCACAACTGTTGGTGTTACCTTCTGGAGGACGGCGGCATTGTCCGCTACAGCGACGACGGGGAGCCCCAGGGGACCGCGGGCCAGCCAATGCTGAATGTTTTCCAGCGCCGGGAGGTCTTTAACGTCTGCTGTGTGGTGACCCGGTACTTCGGCGGCGTGCTGCTGGGGGCCGGGGGGCTTACAAGAGCCTACAGTCAGGGGGCCAGGGATGTCCTGGACGCCGCCGGCACCTGCCGGATGGGGCTCTGGACCATCTGGGACATCCCCTGCCCCTACGCCCTCTTTGAACGGCTGAAGCTGGAGCTGGAAGGGAGTGGCGGTGTCCTCCGTGCCGCGGACTACGGGGCGGAGATCCTGCTTCACGCTGCCTTCCCGGCGGGAAGGGAGGGGGCCTTCCGGGCAAGGCTCACGGAGCTCTCCGCAGGAACGCTTGCCATGGCCAAGGTCGGAGAGGAGTTCCTGCCCGGTCCCCGGGAGGAGTGAAGCTGCCCGGAAAGAGTCCTACGAAAACCGGAGCAAAAGCGTTCAAGGCATTTGACCGCGCGAAGCGCGTCCGGCTTTTTTGAGACGGCGCGGCGTACAGTATGCACGCCGCGCGTGCGCGGAGCGCACGGGATGCCAAAGGAAAGCATTTCATTTAATGGATTCTAGTATGAAACCCCTATCAGAGAGCGCGCCCCTGCGGCGGAAAGCCGCAGGGGCGCGTTGTTGTTTGGAGGCATGGGAAGGGGAGGGTTTACTTGCCCTTCTTCTTGTCATAATAGATGGCGTTGTGGGGGAGCTCAGCACCGTTGGGGAGCTTGCCGTCTTCCAACATCTTGGAGTAGAGGATATCCTCCACGCTGACGCCTTCCCAGCGGCCATGCTCATACTTATTGCGGATGCTGAAGTAGAAGATCAGACCCAGGACGATCCAGACGCCCAGAATGATCCAGGAGGGACCGGGCAGGAAGCCGGGCATGCCGGGGATGAAGGTGATAATGAGGAAGATGGAGGCCACGGCGATGCCGAGAGCGCTGATGGCGAACTGCTTCTTGTTGCCGTCGTGCTTGGCGAGCTTGGTAGCGGAGCAGCAGGTGTAGAGGAAGCCAGCGCCGGCGCCCACGCAGGTCATGTCGACGATCCAGGAGAGGACCTGACGGCCGAACCAGGGAGCGATGAGAGCCAGGACCATCATGAAGAGCAGGGCGTTCTTGGGAGTACCGGCCTTGCTGAGGTGAGCGAACTTAGAGGGCAGAGCGTCCGCGTAGGCCATGGAATAAATGAGGCGGCTGGAGGCCATGTAGAAGCCGTTGATGCCGGAGACCACGGCGCAGAGCATTGCGATGCCGCAGAAGACAACGCCCACATAGCCGATGTTCTTCAGGATCATCTCGCCGGTGGCCCAGTCGGGGTTGGAGGCCAGCATGGCCTGCCAGGGATCCACCACGGCGGTGACGAAGACCATGGTGGAGTAGATGAGGCCGCCCACGAGGATGGCGCCGATCATGAGGCCCAGCGCCGCCTTATGGGAGAAGCTGTACTCCTCCGCTGCCTGGGGGATGGTGTCAAAGCCCACGAAGCAGTAGGGGGTAAAGGCAACCACGCCCATGATGCAGGAGAAGGAGGACTTGCCCTCCTGGAAGTAGGGCTGCAGGTTGGTGTAGTCGGGATGCTTGGCAAAGGTCATGATGAGGACGAAGAGGACGGAGGCGGTCAGGGCCACGGCCACGAGAGTCTGGAACCAGCCGGCGCTCTTGACGCCCCGGATGTTCACGATACCCAGGCCGATGATGAAGGCGTAGGCCAGGATGATCTCGCCGATGTAGACATCCCAGCCGGCGATGGTGTAGAGGTATCCGAACTGGAAGGGGGAGCCGGGAAGAATGTAGCGGGACACCATGGCCAGCGCCGTGGAGTTCAGGGGGATCAGGGACCAGTATGCCAGCACCAGAGACCAGCCGCAGATGAAGGCATGCTTCTTGCCGAAGGCGGAGTCAGAGTAAACAA
>CAMBID010000144.1 GCA_945867445.1 uncultured Clostridia bacterium
ACGATAACGCAGTATTGCGCCAATAGACCAAGCTGATATTAAAGATTTTTATCAAAAATTAGTATTACGCCAGGCCCAGCCGGGTCATCCCGGCCAGGACGCTCTCCTCGCAGAAGCGCATGGCCTCGATGGTGCGCGTCAAGAGAACGTCCAGATCCCAGCCAAGGCGCTCCGCGCCGCTGCGGATCACGTCCCGGGAGCAGCCGGCGGCGAACTTCTTGTCCTTGAACTTCTTTTTCAGGCTGGCAAGCTCCATGTCCTGGACGGACTTGCTGGGCCGCATCCTGGCCGCCGCGCCGATGAGACCCGTCAGCTCATCCGCCGCGAAGAGGACCTTCTCCATCTCGTGGACGGGCTCCACGTCGCAGCAGAGCCCAAAGCCGTGGGAGCAGACGGCGTGGATAAGCTCCGGCGAGCAGCCGCCCGCCTCCAGAAGCTCCGGGGCCTTGCGGCAGTGCTCCTCCGGCCAGCGCTCAAAATCGATATCGTGGAGAAGGCCCGCCAATGCCCAGAATTCCTCGTCCGCGCCGTAACCCAGCTCCTTGGCGTACCAGCGCATGACCCCCTCCACCGTCAGGGCGTGCTGGATGTGGAAGGGCTCCGCATTATACTCTCTCAGCAGGGCCAGAGCCTGCTCTCTCGTGATGTTTGCCTCCATGGGCTGACCTCCTTGGTATGGGGAGGGGCGTCCCCTCCCGCCGTTTCCGCCATTATACTCCCATCCCCGGTCGGCCGCAAGAGGTGGAGAGGGCCTTTTCCAGCAGCTCCGTGATCCACTCCGATTGCTGATAGCTCTCCTCCGAGAGGCGGCGGTAGGCCTTCTGCAGGCAGGGGTCCGTGGTGCCCTCCGCCGCCCGCAGGTAGTTGAAGCCGGCACAAGCCTCCTCGTGATAGCGCTGGCGCAGGGCCGGACACCAGTTCCCTACATAGATCCGCTGGCAGTCCACGATCTCCGGGCGGCACTGGCCGGTGATGAGGTAGCTGAGGGTTCCCAAGTAGCGGCTGTGGGCCTGCTTCCGGGCCATGAGATCCCGGAGGACCGGCCGGGCCGCCGGGGGAGCCGTCCGCAGCATGGCCCGGTAATAGTGCCGGTCGGCGGTCTCCTGGTCCCGGAAGCCCTCCAGCACCGCAAGATCGTCCCGGGCAGCGGAACCCATGCAGCAGGGATCGCTGACCGCTCCGGGGAGTCTCTCCTCCGCCGTCTCCGGGGTTCCGGCCGTCCCCAGGCCGGTCCCGGCGGCGGAAGCGCCGGAGGTCATGCCGCCGGCGGCCATGGGGCCCATTCCCGGAGCCGTTCCGGCGGCGGGGGCCCCCTCCCCGGCGGGCTGGGGGACCTCCGGATAGGGCATCATGCTGGGAGCCACCCGCCGCCAGAGCCGGTCGTGCTGGCGGTAGTCATACTCCACCTGCGAAATATCATCCATTGCCATCCGCTCCTTTCCTTTCCCATCGTATGCATGGAAGACGAAAGGGGTGCGGGGAAGGAAGGATCCGGCGGGAAATGGGCATGCTAGGAAGACGGGCCGGGCCGTTCCGGCGCTTTCCCGCGAAAAATCCCTCAAACCCGGCGGGTTTTCGCGGAATGCCTTGCATTTTTTCCATTTCTCTGCTAGACTAACGAAGTTATCAAAGATTTTCCCGGATACACATTTGCTGAAGGAGGTTTCAGACACCATGCTGGAACTGAAGGACATCCGCTACACCGTCCAGGAGGAAGGCGGGCCGCAGGATATTTTGAAGGGCGTCTCCCTTACGGTGCCAGACCGCAAGCTCATGGTCTTCACCGGCCCCAACGGCGGCGGCAAGACTACCCTGGCCAAGGTCATCATGGGCCTGGTCCGGCCCACCTCCGGCCAGATCCTCTGGAACGGCCGGGACATCACGCATCTCTCCATCACCGAGCGGGCAAGGCTTGGCATCAGCTATGGCTTCCAGCAGCCTCCCCGCTTCAAGGGTATCACGGTGAAGCGGCTGCTGACCCTGGCCAGCGGCAATGAAACGCTCAGCAAGGACCAGTGCTGCCAGTATCTCACCCGGGTGGGCCTCTGCGCCAACGATTACCTGGACCGGGAGGTGGACGTCTCCCTCTCCGGCGGCGAGGTGAAGCGCATCGAGATCGCCACCCTGCTTGCCCGGAACGCCGATCTTATGATCTTTGACGAGCCGGAGGCCGGCATCGACCTCTGGAGCTTCGCCCGGCTGACGGAGACCTTCCAGCAGATCCATGACCATGGCCTGGCCACCATGATCATTATCTCCCACCAGGAGCGCATCATCTCCCTGGCGGACGAGGTGGTGGTGGTAGGCGGCGGCGAGATCCGCCACCGCGGCGAGGCGCACGACATCCTGCCCCAGATCCTGGCGGACACTCTGGGGACATGTCCGGTACTTGCGAGAGGAGGGGAAGGCGCATGATGGAGTCCCAGGTGGACCGGGAGCTGCTGGAAAAGATCGCGGACCTCATCGGCAAGCCCGTGGGGGCCTTCAACATCCGGAAGGACTGCGGCTGCGACGGCCGCCAGTCCACAGAGAACATCCGGATCACCGGCAAGACCGACGGGAAGTCCGGCATCGACATCCGGGTGAAGGACGGAACGAAGGGCGAGCAGTGCCATATCCCCGTCATCATCACGAAGCCCGGCATCCGTGAGATGGTCTACAATGATTTCTATATCGGAGAGAACTGCGACGTGGACATCGTGGCGGGCTGCGGCATCCACAACTGCGGCAGCGAGGAGAGCCGCCACGACGGCCTCCACACCTTCTACGTTGGGAAGAACTCCCATGTAAAGTACACCGAGAGGCACTACGGTGAGGGCGACGGCACCGGCGGCCGGGTCATGAACCCGGAAACGGTGGTCTATCTGGAGGAGGGGGCCTCCATCACCATGGAGACCACCCAGATCCGGGGCATCGACTCCACCCTCCGCAAGACCAGGATCGTCTGCGGCAAGGGAGCCGAGGCCGTGGTGACGGAGCGCCTGCTGACCCACGGGGAGCAGCACGCCGAGAGCGACATGGTCATCGAGCTCAACGGCGAGGGGGCCAAGGGGAGAGTCATCTCCCGCTCTGTCGCCCAGGACAGCTCCTCCCAGGTCTTCTATCCCCAGATGGTGGGCAACGCCCAGTGCTTCGGCCACGTCCAGTGCGACTCCATTATTATGGATCAGGCCAACATCCGCTCCATCCCCGCCATCACCGCCAACTCCACCGAGGCCCAGCTCATCCACGAGGCGGCCATCGGCAAGATCGCGGGCGACCAGCTCTTAAAGCTGGAGACCCTGGGGCTCACCGAGGAGGAGGCCGAGGACTGTATCCTCAAGGGCTTCCTGTCCGAGTAATACTCTTTCTTGATAAAAATCTTTGATTTTTATCAAGAAGGCGCCGCTGT
>CAMBID010000145.1 GCA_945867445.1 uncultured Clostridia bacterium
CTGCTTTTCGTGAGCCACGACCGCTACTTTATCAACCGCTTCGCCACCCGCATCTGGGAGATTTCGGACGGCACCGTCACCGACTACCCTATGGGCTTCACCCAGTACCGGGAGCTGAAGGCCCGGGAGGAGGCGGAGAAGCAGCCTGCCCCCACCGTGAGGAAGGACAAGCCCCGGCAGGAGCGGCCCCGGGCGGGCCGGACCCAGCAGCAGGCCAAGCGCCAGCTCACCATCTGCCAGCGGGAGATGGACAAGCTGGAGGAGGCCATCCGGCAGAAGGAGGCCGAGATGGAGGCCGCCGCCTGCGACTATGAGAAGTACGGCGCGCTGTACGCCGAAAAGGAAGCCATGGACGAGGAGCTCCTGGCGCTGATGGAGCGCTGGGAAGCGCTCTGCGAGGAGGTCGGAGAATGAGCCGCTACACCGGGAACCGCAAGTGGAAGGGGGAGGTGGCCCTGGGCTGCCTTCTGGGCCTCTTTCTGCTGCTGGCCGTGCTGTGCTTCACAGCCTATCCCGGCGTGCGCTTTTCCGGATATCTCTCGTTGTGCCTGGCCGGGCTCTGCCTCGCCTTTCTGGCCATTGGCCGCTGGGCGGAGAGCTCCCATACCGGCGGCATCGTGCGGCGGGTGCTGCTGCTCCTGCTGGCGGCGGGACTGCTGCTTTTCGCCGCGGTGGAGGGGCTCCTCCTCTCGAAAGGCCATCAGGAGAATGACGCCCTCCCGGCGGACGCCGTGATCGTTTTGGGGGCCGGGGTCAACGGCGAGACGCCGTCCCTGATCCTCCGCAGCCGCGTCACGAAGGCGGCGGAGTACCTCCGCGCCCACCCGGAGACCCCGGCCATCCTCTCCGGCGGCCAGGGCCCGGGGGAGGAGATCAGCGAGGCCGAGTGCATGCGCCGGGAGCTGACGCGGCAGGGCATCCCTGAGAGCCGGCTCCACCTGGAGGAGAAGTCCACCTCCACGGCGGAGAACTTCGCCTGCTCCAGGGAGCTTCTGCGGGAGCTGGACCTGGACCCGGCCACAGCGCGCATCGCCGTCATCACCAGCGATTTCCACGTCTTCCGGGCCTGCATGATCGCCCGGCGGGCGGGGCTTACCACTTTCAGTGTCCCGGCCCGGACGGACTGGGTTTTGCTGAACGCCAACTATTATGTCCGGGAGTTCTTCGCCCTGGGCAAGACACTGCTGTTCGACTGACGGAAAAGGAGGTCATTCATGAGCGACGTACTGTGCATCTACTACTCCCGTACCGGCAACACCCAGCGGGTGATGGAGGATATCGCCGCCTCTCTGGACGCGGAGTCCGTCCGCATCCGGGACGGGGTGGAGCGGAGCGGCTGGCGGGGGTATCTCCGCTGCGGGCTGGACGCCATGCGGAAGGACACCGCCCCCCTTGTGCACTTTGAGACGGACCGCCCGCTGGAGGATTACCGTCTCGTCATCGTTGGGACGCCCATCTGGGCCGGACGCTGCTCCAGCGTTACCCGGAGCTTTCTTAAGACTTACGGCCGACGGCTGCAGGCGGTCTCCTATGTGGTGACCCGCAGCGGCGAGGGCAAGTTTCAGGACGTCTACCGCCAGATGGACCAGTATGTGACCGATCCCCACCTGACGGATGTCTCGCTGCGGCTGGACTCCGTGGGCTGCGACTTCTGGCGGGAGGAGTTCCTGCGCAAGACCCGGGAAGTGCTGGCCGGCGGCCGGGAGGAGAAGTAAGAAACGAACGGAGGGCGCCCTATGCTGGAAAAGTTAAAAGAGCTGTCCCTCCGCTATGAGAGCCTGGAGACCCAGCTCACAGACCCCGCGGTCTATGGGGACACCGGGCGTCTTGCCGCCGTGAACCGGGAGCTCCGGGAGCTCAAGCCGGTGGTGGAGGCCTACCGGGCCTACCTCGCCGCGGAGCGGCGGCGGGAGGACGCGGAAGCCCTTCTCCACGACCCGGATTTCCGGGAGCTGGCCCAGGAGGAACTGGCGGAGAGCAAGGCGGAGGCCCAGCGCCTCCACCGGGAGCTCACCGTCCTGCTCCTGCCGAAGGACCCCAATGACCGCCGCAACGTGATCCTGGAGATCCGGGCCGGCGTCGGGGGAGAGGAGGGAGCCCTCTTTGGCCGGACCCTTCTCCGGATGTACACGATGTACGCCGAGAGCCGGGGCTGGCGGACGGAGATCACCAATCTCAATGAGACGGAGCTTGGCGGCGTGAAGGAGTGCGCCGTCCTCATCGAGGGGGAGGGAGCCTGGTCCCGGCTGAAGTTTGAGTCCGGCGTCCACCGGGTCCAGCGGGTGCCGGAGACGGAGTCCGGGGGCCGTATCCACACCAGTGCGGCCACCGTGGCCGTCCTGCCGGAGATGGAGGCCGTGGATGTCTCCTTGAACCCCGCCGATGTGGAGATGCAGGTCTTCCGGTCCAGCGGAGCGGGGGGCCAGCACGTCAACAAGACCTCCTCCGCTGTTCGGCTCATCCACAGGCCCACCGGCACCGTGGTGGAGTGCCAGGCGGAGCGCAGCCAGTTCCAGAACCGGGAGAAGGCCATGCGGCTCCTGGCCTCCCGGCTCTACGACGCGGAGCGGGAGAAACGGGAGAGCCGGCAGACAGCGGAGCGTCGGTCCCAGGTGGGCAGCGGCGACCGCAGTCAGCGCATCCGGACCTATAACTACCCCCAGGGCCGGGTGACGGACCACCGCATCGGCCTGACCCTCCACCAGCTCCCCGCCGTACTGGACGGCGGCCTGGACCCCATTATTGACGCCCTGGCCGCGGCGGATACCGCCGCCAAGCTGGAAGCCCAGGGACAATGACTGACCGCCGGGGTTTTCTCCCGGCAGAAGATACGAGGCGAAGACAATGGAAACACAGTATTTTGACCTGCGGGATACCCGCCGCCCCGGAAACGAAACGGAAAAGCTCATCGCCCGGGCGGCGGAGATCCTCCGCGGCGGAGGGCTTGTGGCCTTCCCCACGGAGACGGTCTACGGCCTGGGAGCCAACGGCCTGGACGCGGCGGCGGTGAAAAAAATCTTCGAGGCCAAGGGCCGCCCCCAGGATAACCCCCTGATCCTCCACGTTCCCTCGGCGCAGTGGCTCTGCCGCTGCTGCGAGGACGTTCCCACCATCGCCTATGAGCTGGCCCGGCGCTTCTGGCCGGGGCCCCTCACCATGATATTGCGCCGCAATCCCATCGTGCCGGACGCTACCACCGCGGGCCTCGACACCGTGGCCATGCGCTGCCCGGACCACCCCGTGGCCCTGGCCCTCCTCCGGGAGGCGGGAGTGCCCGTGGCGGCTCCCAGCGCCAACCGCTCCGGCCGCCCCAGCTGCACCTGCGCCCAGGATGTCCTGGAGGACATGGACGGCCGCATTGACGGCATCGTGGACGGCGGCCCC
>CAMBID010000146.1 GCA_945867445.1 uncultured Clostridia bacterium
CCTCTTTTTCTCCTTAGGGGGCGAGGGCTCCGAGACCTCGCCATAGAAGAGGGCCGTCAGCATGGTGAGGACATAGCTCTGGATCAGCGCGTGGAGCAGGGTGAAGAGCACACCCACCACCACCGGCAGAACAAAGCTGAGGTGGATGTAGTAGTAGACCAGCTCCGTCACGAGAAGGCCGCTGAGCAGCGCGCCAAAGAGGCGGAAGCTCATGGAGATGGGCAGGGAGAACTCCTTCAGCGCCGCCCCCACGCCCCGGATGCCGTTGCCGGCCGCGCCGCCGGAGACGATGACGAGATAGGAAAGGCAGCCCAGGGCGATGGCGCCGTTCACATCCGACAGCGGGGCCGGCAGTGTGATGGAGTGCCCAGCCGTGGTGACGGCCTGCAGTCCGAAGAGCTCAAAGAGTGTTCCCACAAAGACGTAGGCCCCGGCGGCAAAGAGGTAGGCCCCCAGGAAGCGGTTCATCCGGGGGGAGGAGGTCTTTGCCATCCGGTCGAAGAGGCTCACGGCCTCCTCCAGCAGCAGCTGGAGCTTCCCCGGCACATAGCGGAAACGGGGGATGACGAAGACCCGCAGCAGCGCCGCCAGGAGCAGCAGGATGACCGTCACCGTGAAGGCGGAGATGAGGCCGGGGTTCACCGCCTTGCCGAAGAAGTTCACCCGGTTCACGTCGTGGAGCACCGCGTCCCGCATGGCGGTCTGGATGCTCTCGCTCCCGCCGCCGTGGCCGGTGACCAGGGAGCCTGCCAACAGCGCCGCCAACAGCAGCAGCCACGCCAGCACTCTCCGCTTGCTTTGTTTCATAGCATTCCCCTCTCTCCGGGCTCCGGGACCGCGGCGGCCGACCGGGGCACGATCTCCCAGTTTCTCTGCAGCTCAGAGGCACTTTTTCTGTTTCTTCCCGCGGCAGCTTGATTTCTTCGTATTTTGTTATTATACTGGGAAATAAGACAGGTGTAAAAGGTATCTTTTGTATTGTGGAAATATGAATTTCATATGGTAATCTTTACTTCTTTTTACACTTCCTCCCCCCGCTGGAAAGGAGGTCCCCATGGCCATCACCTATGACTACTACCGCATTTTCTACTATGTGGCCCAGTGCCGCAGCTTCACCCGGGCGGCTAAGGTCCTGGAGAACAACCAGCCCAACATCACACGCTGCATGAACAACCTGGAGCAGGAGCTGGGCTGCAAGCTCTTTATCCGCTCCCATCGGGGCGTCTCTCTGACACCGGAGGGCGAGCGGCTCTATCAGCGGGTGGCCGCAGCCTATGAACAGCTGCGGCTGGGGGAGGAGGAGATCCAGCGGGACTGCAGTCTGGAGTCCGGGACCCTTTCCGTGGGCGTCAGCGAGGCGGCGCTGCACCTGACGCTGCTGCAGAAGCTCTCCGCCTTCCACGACCGCTATCCCGGCGTACACCTGCGGCTCACCAGCGACACCACGCCCCTGGCCATCGCTGCCCTCAGCAACGGCCATGTGGACTTTGCCGTGGTCGCCACGCCCTTTCAGGCCCCCAAACCCCTGCGCTCCACACCCCTCCTCCGCTTCCGAGAGGTGTTAATCTGCGGACCGCAGCACCGGGAACTGGCGCGGCAGAAAGTGAGCCTCCGGGATCTCACGGGGCAGTCCTTCATCTGCGTGGGCAGCGGCAGCGGGACCTATGACTTCTATCAGCAGCTCTTCACGCGGCGCAGCCTCCCCTTCCGGGTGGACATGGAAGCCGCCACCATGGATCAGGTCCTCCCTATGATACGCTGCGGTCTCGGCATTGGCTTCTGCCCGGAGGCGATGGCCGCCCCGGCTATCGCCTCCGGGGACGTCTGCCGCATCCCCCTGCAGGAGCACATCCCGGAACGGGATGTTTGCCTCATTGAGGACAGTTCCCGGCCCCAGAGTGTGGCCATGAAGGCCCTGAAGGACCTGCTCTGCGCTCCCTCCGGCGAGGGGATGGCTAGCCGTCCGTGAGGGCAGCCATCTCGAAATTGTATGACCACCATCGCAAAGCGGCTCTTCCCTTCCGGCGTCCGCCGTGCTATCCTGAAAGCCTGAGAAAAACTGTCCACCGGAGGTATCCCATGGCTGCCAAACGACCCAACCACGGACAGATGTCCGAATCCTTCTATACCGTGATCTTCCTCTCCCTCTCCGGCGGGCTGCAGGACGCCTATACCTACCTCTTCCGGGGCGGGGTCTTTGCCAACGCCCAGACCGGCAACATCGTGCTCCTCAGCGTCCACCTCTTTGAGGGGGAATGGGTCAGCGCCGGTCGGTATCTGGTGCCGCTGCTGGCCTTCTCCCTGGGGGTGCTGACGTCGGAGCTGGCCCGCTGGCATTTCCAGGGCAGGCTCCTCCACTGGCGGCAGCTGGTGGTGCTGGGGGAGATTTTGTTGCTCTTTCTGGTGGGATTTCTCCCGGCCCGGCTGGATCTTCTGGCCAACGCCCTGGTGTCCTTCGCCTGCGCCATGCAGGTCCAGGCCTTCCGGAAGGTGGATGGCTATGCTTTTGCCAGCACCATGTGCATCGGCAACCTCCGCAGCGGGGTGGAATCCCTCTGCGCCTGGAGCCGGACCAGGAGCCCGGAGGCGAAGCGGAAGTCCGGGCGCTACTTCGGCGTCATCCTGCTCTTCGCCCTGGGGGCGGGGCTCGGCAGCGTCAGCCTGGGCTGGTGGGACGCCCGAACCATCTGGCTCTCCTGCGCCCTGCTGGCGGTGAGCTTCCTCCTGATGTTCCTCCGGGAGGATCTGGAGGACCCCGTCATCCGCCGGGAACTGGGCAGGGAGCCGCGCGAGGACGCCCGGGAACTGCGGCAAGAGAAAAAGTGATCCCCGCCAACATAGCCCATTCCGTGGGACTTTCCTTCGGGATGGGCATTTTTGCAGTCGGAGCGGCAGGTGCCTGAATAAGCCCACCTGATGCCGCATATTCTAATGCGTAGGGAGCAAAGCCGGAAACCTTGAAAGCCAAGGCTTTCAAGGTTTCCGGCTTTGCTCAGTACGCATTAAAATAAGATATTTTCATGGGAACCGCCGCGCTTTGCGCGTCGGTGCGTTTCCTAAGAATCCAACGCGCCGTTGGCGCTATCATACTAGTTCTTGATAAAAAGCTTTAAAAGCTTTTTATAGCGCCGCAGGCGCGTCAAGAACTTATGAGACGGCTTTTGCGGCAGACTGCCGCAAAAGGGCGACGCTGACAGCGGCGCCTTCTTGATAAAAATCAAAGATTTTTATCAAGAAAGAGTATCAGAATTCCCGATCCCTTCGGCTCGCAAGAGAAAAGCGACGGTCAAAAGACCGTCGCTTTCATGTTGGCGCTACCTATTTTGCCGGGCCGTTGCCAGCCAAGTATCGTCAGCAGAGA
>CAMBID010000147.1 GCA_945867445.1 uncultured Clostridia bacterium
GCGCCTGCGGCGCTATCAAAAGCTTTGAAAGCTTTTTATCAAGAACTAGTATCAGTATCCTACAGGACCCATTGCAGAAGGAGCAGCAGCACGAATCCCGGCAGCCCCAGGACCCCTACCGCCAATGCGTTGGTGAGGTTCATCCCCAGGGCGATACCGGTGTAGGCAGAGGTCTTCGCCACAAGCCACAGGGCGAGAAAGCCCAAAAGGGTATTGAGCAGGAGTTTTCCCGCGAGCTTTAAGGGAGAGCGGAAGATCCGGATCAGCGCCAGCAGCAGGAAGGCCCCCACCAGCAGGGGCAGGAACTTCACGTCCATACCGTGTCCTCCTTCCCATCGGCGGCGGCCGCCGGCGCGGAGCGCTCCTTGATGGCCCGGATAAGGTAGTTGCAGCGGGCTTTCACGGCGCTGATCTGATAGATGCTGGACTCCACCAGCTCCGGGTCCACCGCCTCGTTGAACTGGCGGTAGGCCTGGCTCAGCTCCCCCTGGGCGGAGGCCAGCTCCTGCCGCAGCGTCAGGAGCGTGGGGTCCGGATGAACTTTGTTGAAAAATAGCACAGCGGTCCCTCCTAACCATGTCCGGCGGCGGGGAAAGTCCCGCCATTGAATGATATGGTTAGTCTGGACAGATATTCCAGTTTTGATACAGGAGGTCAGTATGGAACGGGAGGATTATATGCAGGAAGCCCTGGCTCTGGCCCGGGAGGCGGCCGCCGCCGGGGAGGTACCGGTGGGCTGCGTCATCGTGCGTCAGGGCGCCATCGTGGGCCGGGGCCGGAACCGGCGGGAGGAGCGTCAGGCGGTCTCCTCCCACGCGGAGATGGAGGCCATGGCCCAGGCCAACACGGTGCTCGGCACCTGGCGGCTGGACGACTGCGAGCTCTACGTCACTCTGGAGCCCTGTCCCATGTGCGCCGGGGCCATTCTGAACGCCCGGATCCCCCGGGTCTACTACGGCGCCCGGGACGAGACCTTTGGCGCCTGCGGCGGGGTGCTGAACCTCTTTATGGAGGATTTTCCCCACCGCCCCGCGTTGGTTGGCGGCATCCTGGCGGAGGACTGCCGGGCGGTGCTGGCGGAGTTCTTCGCCTCCCTCCGGAAGGACTGACGGCCGCCGGGACACAGGACGACATAATATTTGAAGATTTAACATTTTTGTAACAACTCCTGCTGGTTTCCTTAACAAAACTCCCGTATCTTAATCCTTGCAAGAGACAAAACTTCTTTTCATCCAATCTTCCAAAAAATATGGGGAAAGACCGGTCGTAAGACCGGTCTTTTTCCATTCCAGGCATGGGAAGGCAATGGACGTGAGGGAGCGCTTTCCAATAAATATCCCCCGGCTACGCCGGGGGATATTTATTGCCGTTTCCCGCTTACTGTATGATGAAGTTCACGGACTCGTCGCCCTGGGGATTCTGGCCGAAGACGTAGTCCTTGCCGGGCATAACGGCGTTGAGGACGATGCCCGCGATAGACCCCACGGCAAGGCCCGAGAGGCTCACGGAGCCGAAGGCCAATGCCCCGGCCTTGGAGTAGCTGATGCCGATGCTCAGTACCAGGATCAGGGCCGCGATAAGGACGTTGCGGGGTTTCGTGAAGTCCACCCGGTTTTCCACCACGTTGCGCACGCCCACAGCGGAGATCATGCCGTAGAGCACCAGGCTCACGCCGCCGATGGTGCCGCCGGGCATGGAGGAGATGATGGCCGCGAACTTGGGGCTGAAGGAGAAGCACATGGCCAGCACCGCCGCGATGCGGATGACCCGGGGATCGTAGATGCGGCTGAGAGCCAGCACGCCGGTATTCTCGCCGTAGGTGGTGTTGGCCGGTGCGCCGAAGAGGGCCGCCAGGGTGGTGGCGAGGCCGTCGCCCAGCAAGGTCCGGTGCAGGCCGGGGTCCCGGATGTAATTCCGGCCGCAGGTGGAGGAGATGGCGGAGACGTCGCCGATGTGCTCCACCATGGTGGCAAGGCTCAGGGGCACGATGGTGATGACGGAGGTGAGCAGCAGGTCCCGGTCCACATTCCCCCGGGAGAAGAGGCCGAAGACCGTCTGGTCCATCTTCACCGGCAGGGCAAAGAAAGCGGCCTCGCTGACGTTTTTCACGAGAGCCGCCCGGACCTCCGCATCAAAGGCCACCGCCAGCAGGTAGGAGCCCGCCACGCCCAGGAGGATGGGGAGGATCTTCACCATGCCCCGGCCCCAGATGTTGGCCGCCACGAGGATGAGAATGGCGGCGATGGCGATCCACCAGCTGCCGGTGCAGTGATTGATGGCGGAGGCGGAGAGGTTCAGGCCGATGGTGATGATGATGGGTCCTGTGACGATGGGCGGGAAGAAGCGCATGACCCTCTCCACCCCGAAGGCCCGGACGAGAGCCGCCAGCACCGCGTAGACAAGGCCGGCGCAGGCCACGCCGAAGCAGGCGTAGGGCAGCAGCTCCGTGTTGGGGATGCTGCCGTCGATCAGAGGGGCGACGGCGGCGTAGCCGCCCAGGAAGGCGAAGGAGGAGCCCAGGAAGGCCGGGACCTTTCCGCCGGTGACGAGGTGGAAGAGCAGCGTCCCCAGGCCCGCGAAGAGCAGGGTGTTGGAGACGTCCAGCCCTGTCAGGATGGGCACCAGGATGGTGGCCCCGAACATGGCGAACATGTGCTGGAAGCCCAGCAGCAGCATCCGTCCCGCCCCCAGGGGCCGGGCGTCATAGATGCCGTTTTCCAGAAGCTTGTACTTTCCCATTTTGAAAAACTCCTTTCCCGCACACTGCCAAAGGCCCCGGACATAAAAAAATCACGAAACCGGAAATACCGGTTTCGTGATCGCAATACGGAAAGCGGGGGCCTGCCGGGAAGCTTCCCGGCCAATGGCAGCGGAAGCACGCCGGAGGGCAGGCCTGGCAGCGGTGGTCACACGGGCGGTCATCCGGCTCACTTCCTTTCCTTTAAACTCACTGGGCGCTATTATAGCGGCTGGAAGCGGCAAACGCAATTGTGGATTTTGCAGAAAAACGGGCGGGACAGGCGGGAAATTTCAGAGAGGTAAACGATTTTTCCGGAGGAATCTTCCGATCGAGCGAAAAGTGTGGACGGGACGTGGACAAATCCCGGTTTTGGCAGAAGGCAAAGCTTCCCGCGAGAAAAAGGAAAGGCTCCTGATCCGATGATCAGGAGCCTTTTTGCCGGGAAAACTGCGATTTTCAGAAGCTTTCCTTACTTCCCGCTCTCCTCCACAGCCACGGCCACCGCGACAGTCGCGCCGACCATGGGGTTGTTGCCCATGCCCAGGAAGCCCATCATCTCCACGGAAAATCCGCCTTGCGGCGGCTTTAGCGTTGGGGCGTAAGGGTTTCAGCCGA
>CAMBID010000148.1 GCA_945867445.1 uncultured Clostridia bacterium
GCAAAAATTTCGCCAGGTGGCCTCTACTTCCATACGTGCCGTAAAAAGGAAGCCCCTGAAGGGGCTCCCTTGTCTCTGTAACGATTTTCGGTAAACGTCCCAGGAGTAGCAGAGGCTCTAACGATTTCCAAGCTCCCGTCCCCCGTCCTTCGTCCTTCGTCCTCCGTCCTTCGTCCCCCGTCCCCGGGGACGAAGGGCAGCGGGAGAGGGTGTGGGTGTGTTCGCTGGCTCGCTAGCTCGCTGGTCTGTTTCGTCTCGTTTCGTTTCGTATTGAAGAAAACGGATAATTTTGTTCAATTTAGGGGAGGGGAAAAACAGGATTTCCCATAAGAAGGCTTTCAGAGTGCTTCCTTGGCCCTTTGGACTCAGGCTGGACTTTCGCTTTTCATAAAACCGCTCGCAGCGGCACATGCTATCTCTGAACATGCATCCCTGAAAGGCGGTGACTCCATGAACTGGATCCCATGCACCAGCTGCTGCGTCTATCAGCGGGACGGCCTCTGCCAGCTGGACTGCGCCGCGGCGGCAGGACTGCCTCACCAGGACGGCGGCTGCGTCCACTTCATTCCGGATGGAACACCCCGTGCAGCGCATCCCCGATGTTCCCCACCGGGATCAGCGTCAGATCCGCGGGAGCCTGGAGCTCTGAATAACGGTACTTCGGAATGAGGCAGCGGCGGAAGCCCAGCCGGGCCACCTCAGAAATTCGGTTTTCCAACTGGTTCACACTGCGGATCTCCCCGGTGAGCCCCACCTCCCCGATGGCGGCCAGGGCCCGTGGCACAGGCTGATCGAGATAGCTGGAGGCCAGGGCCACCACAGCGGCAAGATCAGCGGCGGGCTCGTCCAGCGTCAGACCGCCAATGATATTAAGGTAGGCGTCACAGGCGGAAACCTTCAGCCCGCCCCGCTTCTCCAGCACCGCCATCAGCATGGCGCTGCGATTATAGTCAAAGCCGTTGCTGGTGCGCCGGGGCGTCCCGTAAGAGGAGGGCACCACCAGGGCCTGGATCTCCGCCAGCACCGGGCGCATCCCCTCCATCACGCAGGCGACGCAGGTGCCCGGGGCGTCCTCCGGCCTCTCGGAGAGCAGCATCTCTGAGGGATTTGGGATCTCGGCGAGGCCGTCGCTCCGCATCTCAAAGACGCCGATCTCATTGGTGGCACCAAATCGGTTCTTGGCGGAACGCAGAATGCGGTAGGCGGTGTGGCGGTCGCCCTCAAAGCTCAGGACACAGTCCACCATATGCTCCAGGACCTTGGGGCCCGCGATGGCCCCTTCCTTATTGATGTGGCCGATGACGAAGACTGTGATGCCCCGGCGCTTTGCGAGCTCCATGAGGGCAAGGGTGCAGTTTTTCACCTGGGCGATGCTGCCGGCAGCGGAGTCTAGGCTGTCGTCGCTGAGCGTCTGAATGGAGTCCACAATGAGGACCTCCGGCTCTTCCGCGTCCACGGTCTCCAGCAGGTCCGAGAGCCGGGTCTCGGAGAGGACGTAAAGGTTCTCGCTCTCGGCGTGAAGTCTCTGGCAGCGGAGCTTCAGCTGGTACTCGGATTCCTCCCCGGATACATAGAGGACCTTGCCGCCCCGGCAGAGCTGGCTGCAGATTTGCAGCATCAGGGTGGACTTGCCGATGCCCGGCGCGCCGCCCACCAGGATCAGAGAACCCTTGACGATTCCGCCTCCCAGGACCCGGTCCAGTTCCCCGATGCCGCTGGGGAAACGCACCTCGCTCTCCTGCCGGAGGCGGGTGACGGGGCTTGCCTTCCGTGGCAGGTCAAAACAACGGACGCTGCCGCCCTTCCGCTCCCCAGACACTACTGCCCGCCTAGGCTGCTCCACGATGGTGTTCCAGGCGCCGCAGGCGGGGCACTTCCCCGCCCAACGGCTCAGCTCATTGCCGCAGTCTGTGCAATAAAAGGCGGTCTTGTTGGCTTTCATGGCGATCCCTCCCCTGCCACTCGCAGCAGGCCCGCCGCCATGGCGGCGGCCAGTGTTCTTTGGTAGTCGGCGGTCTTCAGCTTTTTCGTTTCCTGGGGATTGGAGAGGAAGCCGCACTCAATGAGCACCGCCGGGGCGGTGACGTTCTTCGTGAGATAGATCGTATCAGAGATCCGGGCGGGGGCCTTCCCCTTCTCCGGATTCGCTGCCTGGTTCAGGGTCTCCTGCACGGACTGTGCCAGGGTCTCCGCCCCTTCCGCCCGGTTATAGAAGACCTGGGCCCCGTGGACGGTGGGCACGGAGGGCAGGCAGTTCTGGTGGACACTGACAAGGATAGCTCCCTCCTGCCCGTTCACCAGGGCCACCCGGTTTTTAAGGTCCGAGGCCTTCTTCTGCCGCAGGGTCTCGCATCCGGGGGAATAGATGGAGACATCCTCCTCTCGGGTCATGACGCACGGGCAGCCGCAGAAGCGCAGGACCTCCCGGAGCCGCAGGGCGATGGCCAGGTTGACGCCGCTCTCCACGGTACCGTCGGCGGCCACTGCGCCGCCGTCCTCCCCGCCGTGGCCGGGGTCGATGATATAGACTGTCTCTGGCCGGTATGCCGCCGCGGTCTCCGCCGCCGGAGGACTCCGGAAATATGCCAGGGCCGTCAAGCCCAGCATCAGCGTTCCCCAGAGGCAAAGGCCACGGAAAAGCACCTTTCGCCGAATCACCATCCACATGCACTCTCACCTCCGGGGAAGGCTATGCAGATGGGCTTATCCCCTATGCGGAGAGATACGGAAATCCAGGCGTGTTTCGATCCATGCGGCCCGCAGGCTGCGACGCAGTCAAAGTGGGCCGTGCCCAGTTTGGCATTTCGATCCACGCGGCATATTGGTCGCAACATGATTGTTGTTATGATGCGTACGAAACGAAGCCGCAAGCCTTGAAGGGCAAGGGTTTCCTGCGTTATTCCATAAAACGGTTAAAAAATCCATTTTTATGGAATGGCCCGGTATACGCCGCGTAAATAAACCGCTTTGCGGTTTATTCAACAGACATTATTATAAAGCCCCTCTGTCAGAATTGCAAGCGGCGCTCGGAACATCCGCACTCCCCTGCCGCATAAACTGCGGTGAGGGCAGTGCCCTCCACTTTCTTCAAAGGAGGAATCTTCCTTGCAGATGGATCGACCGGACCAGGCCTGTGGCGAAGGCAGCGGCACCCTTCCCTGCCCCTGCGCCACCCTGGCCTATCCCTATATCCCCGTGCAGGGGGAGAATCCGCCCCGCTACCAACGGGCGGAGGCATTGCAGACCGGGACGCTCTTTCCGGGGCTGAATCTCCCCTTCAAGGCAGCCATCCAAGCCAAGACCCCCAGGCCCAACACGGCTCTCGCCGAGCTGATGGCTCTGGACTTCGCCGTG
>CAMBID010000149.1 GCA_945867445.1 uncultured Clostridia bacterium
TAAACCGCAAAGCGGTTTATTCAGTAGACATTATTTTAATGGGAGAGTAGTATGATTCCCGCGCCTAAAGGTGCCAACAAAAAAGAGCGGGGACGCACAGCGCCCCCGCGTTCTTCCTTTCAGTGCCGGTCAATGTGGCTCTGGATGCGCTGCATAATCATGTCCAGGGCCACCAGGTTGTGGCCGCCCTCCAGCACGATGATGTCGGCGTACTTCCGGGAGGGCTCCACAAACTGCTCGTGCATGGGCTTGACGGTGGTGAGGTACTGGGTCACCACAGACTGGAGGGTACGGCCCCGGTCCTCCACGTCCCGCAGGGCACGGCGGAGGATGCGGACGTCCGCGTCCGTCTCCACGAAGATCTTGATGTCGAACATCTCCCGCAGCACCGGGTGGGCGAAGATCAGGATGCCCTCTACGATGATGACCTTATTGGGCTGGATCTCCACGGTCTCGTCCGTCCGGTTGTGATCCACGTAGGAGTAGACCGGGCAGCGGATGGGCCGGCCCGCCATCAGCTCGCGGAGGTGCTCGATCATGAGGTCCGTGTCGAAGGCGGCAGGATGATCGTAATTCTGCCGGGCCCGCTCCTCGTAGGTCTTGCCCACCTGGCGCTTATAGTAGCTGTCGTGGCCGATGACGGTGACATTGTCGCCGAAGTGCTCCTTCAGGTGCCGGGTCAGGGTGGTCTTTCCACTGCCGGTGCCGCCGGCGATGCCGATGAGAATGGTATCCATACAGAGCTCCCCTCCTGTTGTTTCTACCAGCCATTATAGGAGCTGATGACCGCAAAAGCAAGAACCTCGGCGCGGAAAGACGAAAAAAAGCGAAAAGCCCTTGACGGCCTCAAGGAAAAAATATATTATGTAAAGTGTTAAACGTTGGCCCTGTCAACGTACTGATGTCGGGAGGATTGACCGCATGGCTATGAAGAAATGCCCCGTCTGCGGGGAGAAATATTCCGATACTTACCGCGCCTGCCCCTTCTGCGAGGAGGAAAAGAACTTCCGCCGGGGCAAGCCCCCCCGCCGCAAGGGCGGCAGCCGGGTGAGCCAGAGCGGCCCCAGCCTCCTGAGCCCGGTGCTGGTCATCGCGATCCTTCTGATGGCGGCGCTCCTGGTCTATCTCCTCTTCGGGAAGGCCATCGGGGAGAAGCTGGGTTGGGGCAAGGATCCGGCCGGCAGCGATACCCCCGGCATCGTGACGAGCTCCGGGGGCAGCGTCTCCTCCGGGGCCGGCTCTTCCGGCGCATCCTCCAGCGGCGCGGCCAGCTCCGGGGCGGCTTCCGGCAGTGAGGGCAACACCTCTGAGCCCGCGGACCTGACCTATGAGGCCGCCGCCGCCCTGCCGGACGGCCTGACCCTCAGCAAGACGGACTACAGCACCAACGTGGGTGATCCCGACGTGACCCTCAGCGTCTCCGGCGGCAGCGGAAATTACATCTGGCTCAGCCAGGACGACGCCATCGCCACGGTGGACGAGAACGGCAAAGTGAAGGCGGTTGCCAATGGCACCGTCAACGTCCTGGCGACGGACGGGACCCACAAGGCCCTCTGCATCGTCAGGGTGAAGGGCGGCAGCACTCCCGAGACACCTACTGATCCCGGCACCGGCACGCTGAAGCTGGGAGCAGCCCTCGTGGTCAACGCACCCGCCGGCGTCAACGTCCGCTCCGGCCCCGGTACGGAGAACCCAGCCATCGCGTCCCTGGTCAACGGCAACAACGTCACCGTGAAGGCTGACGCCGGGAACGGCTGGTATGAGATCGGCTTTGCGGGCAATGGCGGCGTGGAAACCACCGGCTACATGAAAGGCGACTACCTGAAGAACCCCTGATCCCGAAAGGGAAGGCGCTTAAAAGCCATCCCCGGGCGCGGACGCGCCCGGGGATTTCCGTTGCTATTTCCGACGGGATGTGCTATGCTATATTCTGCGATACTGTATGATAAGGATTTCCTTTCCTTTGAAATCCCGTGCGCTCCGCGCGCTGGCGGCGTGCGGGATGCGCGCCCGTCTCATAAAACCGGACGCGCTTGGCGCGATCAAAAGCTTTGAAAGCTTTTGATCAGGTTTTCGTATGATTTTTTGGATCACCGTAAAGGAGCATCAAGCGAATGACCACCTGTGAGTTCCGGCAGAAGTCCGGCCTGCGGATCTTCCTCTCTTACTTCCGCCCCCATTGGAAGCTCTTTCTCCTGGATCTTTCCTGCGCCCTCTGCATCTCCCTGATCGACCTGGCCTTCCCCTACGTCTCCCGCTGGTGCATGTATGAGCTGCTGCCGGAGAACGCCTACCGGACCTTCTTCTCTGTCATGGTCATCGTGCTGCTGGCCTTCGCTCTGCGGGCGGGGATGCAGTATATCATCGGCTACTGGGGCCACACCTTTGGTATCCTGGTGGAGGCCGATATCCGCCGGGACCTCTTCCGGCACATGCAGGAGCTGGACTTCCGGTACTTTGACCGCAACCGTACCGGCGCCCTCATGAGCCGCCTCACCAGCGAGCTCTTTGAGATTACGGAGTTGGCCCACCACGGACCGGAGGACATTTTTATCTCCGGCGTCACCATCGTGGGGGCCCTTGTCATCATGTTCCGCATCCAGTGGCGGCTGGCTCTCGTCATCGCCGCCATCCTGCCGGTGTTCTTCCTGGTGATCTGGAGCTGCCGCCGCTCCATGAGCAAGGCCTCCCGCCAGGTGAAGCAGAAGACCGCCGTCATCAACGCCGGGATGGAGTCCGGCATCTCCGGGATGCGCACCGCAAAGGCCTTTGCCAACGAGCCGGAGGAGCTGGAGAAATTCAACACCGCCAACGATGTCTACAAGACCTCCAAGCGGCAGTTCCACAAGGCCATGGGCCGCTTCAATGCCATGATGGAGTTTTTCCTCTGCCTCCTCTCGGCGGCGGTCATTGCCGTGGGCGGCTTCCTTATCATGCGAGGGGAGCTGAACACCGTGGACCTCATCACCTTCAGCCTTTATATCACCACCTTTGTAAACCCTGTCCGGCGGCTTGCAACCTTCTCGGAGCTCCTCTCCAACGGCACCGCGGGCTTCAGCCGCTTCCTGGAGCTGATGCGCACGGAGCCCGACCTGAAGGACGCGCCCGACGCCAAGACCCTGGGAAAGGTCCGGGGGCAGATCGACGTGGACCATGTGAGCTTTGCCTACCAGGGGGACCTGGAGGTCCTCCGCGATGTGGACCTCCACATCCGCCCCGGCGAGACCGTGGCGGTGGTGGGCCCCTCCGGAGGCGGGAAGTCCACGCTCTGCCAGCTGATTCCCCGGTTTTACGACGTCACCGAGGGGGACATCCGCATCGACGGGGAGAATGTCCGCTCTGTCACCCA
>CAMBID010000150.1 GCA_945867445.1 uncultured Clostridia bacterium
GAGGAGGGCGCCGTTGCGCTGCAGCTCTTCGGGCATGAGCCGGAAATCATGGCGCGCGCGGCGGAGGCGCTGACGCGCGACGGGCGATACGCGATGCTCGATATCAACATGGGTTGCCCGGTGCCCAAGATCGTGGGCAACGGCGAGGGCAGCGCGCTGATGCGCACCCCGCAGCTGGCCGCGCAGATCGTGCGGGAGGTCGCCGCGACGTCGCATGTGCCGGTGACGGTCAAGATGCGCCTGGGCTTTGAGCCGGGCAGCGAGGCCTATTTGACGCTGGGTGATCTGGTGCAAAATAGCGGCGCGGCGATGATCACGCTGCACGCGCGCACGCGCAGCCAGTTTTACGAGGGACACGCCGATTGGAGCGCGATCCGCAAGCTCAGGCAGCGCGTGTCCATCCCCGTCGTGGGGAACGGCGACGTGACCTGCTGGCAGGACGCGCAGCGGATGCTCGAGGTGACGGGCTGCGACGGCGTGGCGGTCGGCCGCGCGGCGCAGGGCAATCCCTGGATCTTTGAGCAGATTCGGGATGCGATGGCGGGCAGGCCCGTGCGGGAGATTCTGCCCCGGGAGAAGCTGGATCAGGAGATCCAGTCCATCCTCTCCCTGGGCATTGAGGTCCATACCGGCATCAGCGTGGGCCAGGATGTGAGCTTTGAGGAGCTCAAGCGGGAGTATGATTCCCTCTACATTTCCATCGGCGCGCAGACCGATAAGAAAACCGGTATCCCCGGAGAGGACAGCGCCGGCGTCATCTCCGCCGTGGAGCTGCTGCGCCGCATCGGCGACGAGGAGCTGCCGGACTTCACCGGGCAGGAGGTGGCCGTCATCGGCGGCGGCAACGTGGCCATGGACGTGACCCGCAGTGCCATCCGCCTGGGGGCGAAGAAGGTCTCCTGTGTCTACCGCCGCCGTCTGGAGGATATGACCGCTCAAATGGAGGAGGTGGAGGGCGCCGTAGCCGAGGGGGCCGAGATCCTGGCCCTCCACGCCCCCACTCGCATCGAAGCCGGGGAGAACGGGAAGGTCAGGGCCCTCTGGGTCCAGCCGCAGGTTATCGGAGAGGTGGACCGCGCCAGCGGCCGGCCCAAGCCCTACGCCGCGGACACGGAGGAGCGCCGCATCCCGGCGGACATCATCATCGTGGCCGTGGGCCAAGGGATTGAGAGCGCCGGGCTGGAGCAGAGCGGCATCCAAATCCAGCGGGGCGGCCGTCTGATGGCCAACCCGACCACTCAGCTGTCGGAGATGGAGGGCATTTTCGCAGGAGGCGACTGCGTCACCGGCCCGGCCACCGTCATCCGGGCCATCGCAGCGGGCAAGGTGGCCGCCGCCAACATCGACGAGTACCTGGGCTTCCGCCATGAGATCACCGCCGCGGTGGAGGTCCCGTCTCCCCGCTTCAACGATCTCCGGCCCACCGGCCGGGTCAGCAATGCCGAGCGGGACGCAGACGAGCGCAAGCGGGACTTCCAGTGTATCGAGTGCGGTCTCAGCCACGAGGAGGCCATGCAGGAGTCCGGTCGCTGCCTGCGCTGCGACCATTTTGGCTATGGAAATTTCAAGGGAGGGCGTCAGGAAAAATGGTGACCATCGAACTGGACGGCAGAAAGCTCCGGGTCCCGGAGGGGACCACCATCCTGGAGGCGGCCCAGTCCGCCAATATCCCCATTCCGCACCTTTGCTACCTGAAGGACGTCAACGAGATCGCCGCCTGCCGGATGTGTATGGTGGAGGTGGAGGGCACAGAGCGCCTCCAGCCCGCCTGCAACACCCAGGCAGCGGAGGGTATGGTCATCCGCAGCAACAGCCCCAAAGTGCGCCAGGCCCGGCGGACCAACCTGCGGCTCATCCTCTCCCAGCACAATTCCAACTGCACCGTCTGCGTCCGCAGCGGCAACTGCGAGCTGCAGAAGCTCTCCCACGATCTCAACATCCACTACCAGCCCTACCCCATCCAGCTGGAGCGCTCTCCCATCCGCCTGGATACTCCGGTGGTCCGGGAGGCCAGCAAGTGCATCAAGTGCATGCGCTGCGTCCAGGTCTGCGACAAGATCCAGGAGATGCACATCTGGGATCAGGTCGGCACCGGCTCCCGGGCAACGGTGGCCGTCAGCCACAGCCGCTACCTGAAGGACACGGACTGCACCTTCTGCGGCCAGTGTGTCACTCACTGTCCTACCGGGGCCCTCACCATCCGGGATGATACCGGCCGGGTACTGAAGGCTCTGGAGGATCCGGAGATCACTACCGTGGTCCAGGTGGCTCCCGCCGTGCGGGTGGCCTGGGCGGAGAGCTGGGGCCTCGGCTCCAAGTACGCCACCGCCGGCCGCATCGTCACGGCCCTGAAGCGCATGGGCTTTGACTACGTCTTCGACACGAACTTTACCGCCGACCTCACCATCATGGAGGAGGGAAGCGAGTTCGTCCACCGTTTCACCCACCGGGGCAAGCACCGCTGGCCCATGTTCACCTCCTGCTGCCCTGGCTGGGTCAGCTTCCTGAAGAGCCAGTACCCCTCCTACGCGGACTGCCTCTCCACCGCCAAGTCCCCCCAGCAGATGTTCGGCGCGGTGGCCAAGAGCTACTTCGCGGAGAAGTTGGGGCTGGATCCCCACAAGATCTTTGTGGTCTCTATCATGCCCTGCTCCGCCAAGAAGGCCGAGAGCGAGCGCCCGGAGATGAATGACGCCTGCGGCGACCCGGATGTGGACGTGGTCCTCACTACCCGGGAGATGGACCGCCTCTTCCGCAGTGACTGCCTGGTGCCCCAGGAGCTGGAGGAGACTCCTTTTGATTCCCCTCTCGGCAGCAGCACCGGCGCGGCGGTGATTTTCGGCGCCAGCGGTGGCGTCATGGACGCGGCCCTCCGCAGCGCCTACTATCTTGTCACCGGCGAGAATCCGGATCCGGATGCCTTCGCGGAGGTCCGGAAGGGAAGACCCTGGCGGGAGGCCAAGTTCGACATCCCCAGCGCGGGCACCGTCCGGGTGGCGGTGGTCAGCGGTCTCGGCAACACCCGGCGGCTGATGGAGGCCATCGACAGCGGGGAAGCGGACTATGACTTTGTGGAGGTCATGGCTTGTCCCGGCGGCTGCGCCGGCGGTGGTGGTCAGCCCATCCGGGAGGGGAAGGAGATGGCCCAGTACCGGGGCGACCTCCTCTGGAAGATGGACGCCAAGGCCCCCGTCCGCTTCTCCCACGAGAATCCGGAGATTCTGGCCCTCTACCGGGAGTACTTCCGCACCCCCCTCAGCGAGCGATCCCACCACCTGCTCCACACGGAGCACAAGGTGTAATACTCTTTCTTGATAAAAATCTTTGATTTTTATCAAGAAGGC
>CAMBID010000151.1 GCA_945867445.1 uncultured Clostridia bacterium
CTCATAAGTTCTTGACGCGCCTGCGGCGCTATAAAAAGCTTTGAAAGCTTTTTATTAAGAACTAGTATAAGGAGTGCCCTATGAACATCCCACTGAATATCGACTGGCAGCAAATCCTTCTGCACCTGCTGAACTTCGCCATCTTGGCGGGGGGGCTCTACCTCCTGCTCTACAAGCCGGTGAAGGCATTCCTTGCCAAGCGGGAGCGTTTCTACCAGGACCAGGCCGACCAGGCGGAGAAGACGCGCCAGGAGGCGGAGGCCCTGAAGGCGGAAGCCCAGGCCCAGGCCGATGCCGCCGGGGAGGAGGCCAAGGCCATCCGGGCAAAGGCCCGGCAGGACGCCCTGGCGGATGCCCAGGGGCTCCGACAGGACGCCCGGGCCCAGGCGGAGAGGATCCTCTCCGACGCCCGGACCCAGGCGGAGCGTGACCGGAAGAAGGTCATAGAGGAGGCGGAGGATCAGGTGAAGGAGCTGGTCTCCGCCGCGGCCGAGAAGCTGGTCCTGTCCTCGGACGGCGCGGTCTTTGACCAGTTCCTGGCGCTCACCGGGAAGGGGGAGGACGGGGATGAATCCTGAGAAGACCCGCTCCGCCACCCTCTGGAGCCGCACGGAGCCTACTCCGGAGCAGCGCCGGAAGTTCCAGGACTTCCTGGAAGCGCGCTACGGTTCCACCACGTTGGAGTGGGTCCGGGATGAGGAGCTCAAGGGAGGCTTCCGCCTGCAGGTGGGGGAGGATATCTACGACTGGAGCCTGGAGGGCCGCCTGCGGCAGCTCCAGGAAAAGCTCCGAACCCTGAACCCGGGCCGGGAGGGTATCATCCCTCTGATCCGGGAGACTATTGATGCCTGGGACCCCGCCGCCGCGCCCCAGGAGACCGGCACCGTCCTCACCGTGGGGGATGAGATCGCCACCGTCAGCGGGCTGCAGAACGTTCGCTACGGCGAGATCCTGCTCGTCCCCGGCGGCATCAAGGGCATGGTGCAGGATCTGCGGCGTGAGAGCGTGGGCTGCGTGCTCTTTGGCAGCAGCCGGGAGATCCGCGCGGGGGCAGCCGTCCGCCGCAGTGGCAAGACCGCCGGCATGCCGGTGGGCAGCGGCTTCCTGGGCCGGGTGGTAGACGCCCTGGGCCAGCCCATTGATGGCAAGGGCGAGATCCGGCCGGAGGATTACCGTCCCATTGAGGCCCCGGCCCCGGGTATCCTGGACCGCCAGCCGGTGGATACCCCCATGGAGACCGGCCTTCTGGCGGTAGACGCCATGTTCCCCATCGGCCGAGGGCAGAGGGAGCTCATCATCGGCGATCGCCAGACCGGCAAGACTGCCATTGCCCTGGATACTATCCTCAACCAGAAGGGAAAGGGCGTCCTCTGCATCTATGCGGCCATCGGCCAGAAATCCAGCTCCGTTGCCCAGCTGGTGGGGAATCTTGCCCGCCGGGGGGCCATGGACTACACCGTGGTGGTGAACGCTCCGGCCAGCGCCCCGGCGTCGCTGCAGTATATCGCGCCCTATGCCGCCACCGCCCTGGGCGAGCACTTTATGTATCAGGGCCGGGACGTCCTCATCGTCTACGATGACCTCTCCAAGCACGCCATCGCCTACCGGGCGCTGAGTCTGCTGCTGGAGCGGTCCCCGGGCCGGGAGGCCTATCCCGGCGACGTCTTCTACCTGCACTCCCGTCTGCTGGAGCGTTCCGCCCACCTCTCTGAGGAGCTGGGCGGCGGCAGTATGACGGCCCTCCCCATCGTGGAGACCCAGGCGGGGGACGTTTCCGCCTACATCCCCACCAACGTCATTTCCATCACCGACGGGCAGCTTTTCCTGGAGAGCGGGCTCTTCTTCTCCGGCCAGCGCCCGGCGGTCAACGTGGGTCTCTCGGTCTCCCGGGTGGGCGGCGATGCCCAGACCCGTGCCATGAAGTCCTCCGCCGGCGCCCTGCGCCTGGACCTGGCCCAGTACCGGGAGATGGAGGTCTTCACCCAGTTCTCCAGTGACCTGGACGAGGTCACCAAGCGCCAGCTCGTCTACGGACAGGGCCTCATGCGCCTGCTGCGCCAGCCCCAGTACCATCCCCTCTCCCAGCACTGCCAGGTCATCACCCTGACGGCAGCCCTGAACCATCTGCTTCAGGACATCCCCGGGAAGGAGATGAAGTCCGCCCAGGAGGCCCTCCTCACCTACGCCGAGACCCAGGACCCGGCCCTCTGCCAGCGCATCGACGCGACCGGCGAGCTGCCGCCGGAGGATAAAGAAGCCATTCTGGAGCTTACCCGGCGCTTCCTGGCAGAGCGGAAGGCGGGTGCGTGACCATGGCGGGGACCAAGGAGA
Source organism: uncultured Clostridia bacterium (assembly GCA_945867445.1). Taxonomy (GTDB): domain Bacteria; phylum Bacillota; class Clostridia; order Oscillospirales; family Oscillospiraceae; genus Oscillibacter. Next base: position 2,332 of record CAMBID010000151.1, read on the forward strand.
TCAAGGGACGCATCCAAAGCGTCCGGGAGACCCGGAAGATCACCAACGCCATGTACCTCATCGCCTCCACCAAAATGCGGAAAGCCAAGGCGGAGCTTTCCAATACCCGACCCTACTTTGAGGCCCTGCGGGGGGAGATCAAGCGGATCTTCCGCACGGCCAACGGCGTGGACAGCCGCTATTTCTACCCAACGGATGTCACCACCCCCCGGGATGGGACCTACGGCTGCCTCGTTATCACGGCGGACAAGGGACTGGCCGGCGCTTACAACCAGAACGTGGTGAAGGAGACCCAGCGCCTCCTCGCGGAGCATCCGGATACCAAGCTCTTTGTGGTGGGGGAGTACGGGCGGCGCTGCTTTGCCCAGCGGGGCATTCCGGTAGAGCAGAGCTTTCTCTACACTGCCCAGAATCCCACACTGGAACGGGCCCGGGAGATCTGCGACGTGCTGCTGGACGGCTACGACAGCGGTGCGCTGACGGAGATCTTCGTCATCTACACGGACATGGAGAGCCGTCTGGCGTCGGAGGCCCGGTCCACCCGGCTCCTGCCCTTCCACCGGACACACTTCGCCGTCCCGGCCAAGGAAAAGGCTGTGACCCGTGCCTTTGAGTTCCAGCCCTCGGTGGAAGCGGTGCTGGACCGTCTGATGCCCAGCTACATTGCGGGCTTCGTCTACAGCGCCCTGGTGGACAGCTTCTGCGCCGAGCAGAACGCCCGCATGACCGCCATGGACGCCGCCAACCGCAACGCGGAGGAGCTATTGAGCCAGCTCTCCCTGGAGTATAACCGGGTACGGCAGTCCGCCATCACCCAGGAGATCACGGAGATCTCCGCCGGCGCGAAAGCCCAGCGCCGCGGAAGGAAGGAGGGTCTATGAAGAAAGGAAGCATCGTCCAGGTCTCGGGACCTGTGGTGGATGTGGCGTTTTCCGCCGGGGAGCTCCCCGGCATCCGGGAGGAGCTCACCGTGGCAGCGGAGGGCGGCCCCCGGG
>CAMBID010000152.1 GCA_945867445.1 uncultured Clostridia bacterium
CGTCGACGGCGTCGATGAAGGTCTTCTGATACTTGTGGCCCTCGCCGATGAACATGTCGTCCCGGATGCCGATGACGTCGGCCATGAAGGAGACCATGTTGGCGGTCTCCCGGACGGTCTCGCCGTGGGCGATCTGGCTCTTCTTCTCGTCCAGATCCTGGCACTGAAGGCCCAGCAGGTTGCAGGCGGAGGCGAAGGAGAAGCGGGTGCGGGTGGAGTTATCCCGGAAGATGGAGATGCCCAGGCCGGAATCAAAGACGCGGGTGGACTTGTTCCGCTCCCGCAGATCCCGCAGGGCGTCCGCCACGGTGAAGATGGCGTCCAGCTCCTCGTCGGTCTTGTCCCAGGTCCAGTAGAAGTCGTTCTTGTACATATCGTTGATATGCAGGGTCTCCAGATGCCGGGTGAGTTCAGTGATCTTAGACATGGTGAAAGTCTCTCCTTCTCTCATTTTTTCAATTCAGTTGACCGCCCCGGGGGCGGGAAAACGCGCCCCGTGCCCCGGGCAGGCCCGGGGCACAGGAGGGATCTTTACTGGATGTCGTTGTTGGTCTTGCCGCCCCGGTACTCGCAGACGTCCTCGTCGCTCTTGCCCTTGTAGAGGGCGGGAGCGGCGGCGTAGACGGCGGCACAGGTGACGAGATCCTGCTTCCAGGTCATCTCGTTGGGGGCGTGGGCCTGGGCCTCCGCGCCGGGGCCGAAGCCCACGCAGGGGATGCCGTAGCGGCCCTGGATGGAGACGCCGTTGGTGGAGAAGGTCCACTTATCCACCAGGGGGCGGCCCTCCCGGGCGGGCATGGCGGCGGGCGCGCCGATGCGCTCGGTGCCGAACATGCCGTGGTAGGCGTCCACCAGCGCCTGGACATGGGGGGCATTGGCCTTGTTGATCCAGGTGGGGAAGTAGCACTCGGTGGGGTAGCTGAGGCCCGTCCAGGCGGGACGGTCATACATATACATGGAGACCTTCACATCGTCGCCGTACTTCTTCACGGCGGGGAGGTTGCGGATCTCGTCCAGGCAGTAATCCCAGGGCTCGCCGGCGGTCATGCGGCGGTCGAGAGACACGGCGCAGCTGTCCGCCACGGCGCAGCGGGAGGGAGAGGTGTAGAAGATCTGGGACACGGTGACGGAGCCCCGGCCCAGGAAGCGGGCGTCCTCCCAGTGCTCGGGGTTGTACTTGGGATTCAGCATCTTCACGAGACCCTTGATCTCATTGTCGTCGGAGTCGTCGTTCTCCTGGAGGGCACGGACGTCCTGCAGGATGTCCGCCATCTTGTAGATGGCGTTGTCGCCGCGCTCGGGGGCGGAGCCGTGACAGGAGACGCCGTGGACGTCCACCCGGATCTCCATGCGGCCCCGGTGTCCCCGGTAGATGCCGCCGTCGGTGGGCTCGGTGGAGACCACGAACTCGATGCGGCGCTGGGCCTCGGCCTTGCCGAAGTCCTCGTTGACGATGTACTGCCAGCAGAGGCCGTCGCAGTCCTCCTCCTGGACGGTGCCGGTGACGAGGATGCTCATGTCCTCCGGCAGGATCCCCAGGTCCTTCATGATCTTGGCGCCGTAAACGGCGGAAACGATGCCGCCCTCCTGGTCGGAGCAGCCGCGGCCGCCGATGTCGGTGTCGTTCTCATAGCCCTCGTAGGGGTCGAACTTCCAGTTTTCGATGTTGCCGATGCCCACGGTGTCGATGTGGGCGTCGAAGGCGATGACCCGGTCGCCCTTGCCCATCCAGCCAAGGACGTTGCCCTCGCCGTCGATCTCCACCTTGTCAAAGCCCAGCTTCTCCATCTCGGCGGCGATGCGGCGGATAACGCCCTCCTCGCCGCAGCTCTCGCTGGGGATGGCAACCAGATCCCGCAGGAAGCGGGTCATGTCCGCCCGGTAACCTTCCGCTGCTTTCTTGATCGCTTCAAAATCCATCGTTGTCAGCCTCCCATAAATTCATTGAATTTCCTTTGCTATCCCTGCGCTCTCCCCGGGCGCTTCCCCGGGGAGTCTTTGCTCATACGCCTATCATAGCATACCTGTTCCAGAAGTCAAACAAAAAATCTGAAAACCAAAAAAATATTTTGGGTAAAGTCATTGATTTCTCTGGAAAGTATGCTATGATAATCATGGATCATAATAAAGCAGAATCGGCCCGTCCGGCTGTGGGAAGGTTCACAAAGGCCGAACCCTTCGCCCCAGTTCGAGAGCAGAGGAGGGATATCCCCTGGAAAGCAGTAAGCTGGATCTGCTGCGGCAGATCGCCTCAGGCATCGCGGCTCAATTCGGCCCCAGCTGCGAGGTGGTGGTCCACGATCTGAGCCGCCACCCGGATCACTCCATCGTGGCCATTGAGAATGGGCACGTCTCCGGCCGCAAGGTGGGGGACGGCGCGTCCCACGTGGTCATTGAGCAGCTCCGGAGCCAGGACAGCGACCCGGCGGACCACCTGGCCTATCTTACCCGCACGCCGGACGGCAAGACCCTGAAATCCTCCAGCATCTACATCCGCAACAGCCGGGGCAAGGTTTCGGCCATCCTCTCCATCAACTACGACATCTCCAAGCTCCTGATGGTGGAAAACGCCGTCAGCGAGCTCATCTCCGTCCAGAGCCCGTCCCAGACCGAGCCGGAGAAGATCGTCAATATCTCGAGCCTTTTAGACGATCTCATCGACCAGTCTGTGGCTCTCGTGGGCAAGCCCGTAGCCCTCATGACCAAGGACGACAAGGTCCGGGCCATCCGCTTCCTCAACGACAGCGGAGCCTTCCTTGTCACCAAGTCCGGCGACAAGGTGGCCAAATACTTCGGGATCTCCAAGTACACGCTGTATTCCTATATTGACATCAAATCCAAACAAACAACAGGAGGAAAAGAAGAGACATGATCGACTTCTCTGTCCAGAAAACCGGCCTGGAGCACAACATCCAGAAGGCCCGGGAAAACAACATCATCATCCCCACCATCGCCCAGATGCAGCACCCTGAGACCATCCCCGGCAAGATCCAGGACCAGCTGAAAAATGTCGGCCTCTGGGACATCAACCCCCTGAACCTCTTCCGCATCACCTGGAAGAACGAGGCCAAGGAGTTCGGCGGCCTCTATCAGGCGGTCCCCAACTACATCGAGTTCCCCTCCGAGCTCACCGGCGTACCCTGCCGCATCGTGGCCATGGTGGGCAAGTGGTTCCCCACCGGCTGCCACAAGGTGGGCGCCTCCTTCGGGTGCCTGGCTCCCCGGCTGGTGACCGGACAGTTCGACGCCACCTACCACAAGGCCGTCTGGCCCTCCACCGGCAACTACTGCCGCGGCGGCGCCTTCAACTCCAAGCTGCTGG
>CAMBID010000153.1 GCA_945867445.1 uncultured Clostridia bacterium
GCGCCTGCGGCGCTATCAAAAGCTTTGAAAGCTTTTTATCAAGAACTAGTATAAAGAAACTGACAGGAAAGCCACGCCCTACGGCGTGGCTTTCCTGCGCTTCCGGCAGGGACGGGGCGCGGCGGGCGGGCAGAGCCCGCTGTCGGTCAGGAGGGATTCTAGTATAAAACAGCAGGGCGGCTGCGGATGGCAGCCGCCCTGCTGGCGGAATACGCGGGGTCAGTCTTCCCGGTCCTTCCCCCGGATGCCGGCCACATCCCGCAGGCTCCGCAGAGCCTCGCCGTGCCGGGGCGCCCGGGCGCTGGGGTTGCCCCGCAGGATGCGGGCTGCCTGGCGGTAGCGCCGGCTCTCCCGGGCCTGAACGGTCTTGCGGGTGCGCTCCAGCTTTTCGAGGGCCTCCAACAGCTCCTGCTTCAGGTCTTCGGCGGGCACGCCGCCCACCATGGGGCTGAGCCCGGCCTGAGAAAGACCCTTCTCCAAGGCCTCCCGGACGGAATCCAGGGACGCAAGCCGCGCCTCGCTGCGGCGGCGGAGCCGCTCTTCCAGGGCGGCATCCAGGGCCGCCTTCCGGTGGTCGCTGCGCTCCTTGCGCTCGGCCTGCAGCTCCTCTATCCGCAGGGACAGCATGACCCGATGCAGTTCCGTCCGCTCCCGGAACCTGCGCTTTTCCTCGTCCGCCAGGGCGGCGACCTCCTCCGCCCGCTGGGCGATGCGCCGCAGCTCCTCGTTCTCCTCCGTGAGCTTGGCAAGGAGCTCCTTGAGGTCCAGAGCCTGCCGGACAGAGGTCGCCACGTCCCAGACGAAGAGAACGGTGAGCACCGCCGCCAGAGGGCCTGTCAGGTAGAAGGGGATGTCCCGCAGCAGCCGGTCGATGGGCGGGTGGATCACCTCCATCAGCAGCCAGGAGAAGCCCGCCCAGCCAAGGGAGCTGGTGAGACAGATGTAGCCGTGGAGGTTGCAGGGCTGGTCGCTGTAATCCCAGTAACGCATCCGGAAGATCCGCTCCATCGCGGCGCCGGTGACGTACTCCAGCAGCGTCGCGGCCAGGGTGCCCATCAGGGCAATGCCCCAGGGGCTGTCCTTCACCGGGAGGGTGGCAAAGAGGATGAGGATGGCGCCGGAGCCATAGATGGGCAGCCAAGGCCCGTGGAGGAAGCCCCGGTTCACCCATTGCCGCTGCTTGCAGGAGACGTAGCAGCTCTCCCAGATCCAGCCGCAGAGGCAGTAGAAGTAGAAGAGCAGCAGCCACTGCTCCACAGTATAGACGTGCATGCGGGTCCTCCTTTCCGATCTTGACGGGCGTACCGCCGCAAATGGGGAAGGATTCCCATTCCGGCTGAGACAATTATCTTACCACAAGTTACACGGCGGCACAAGAGGCGGATCTTTCCGGGGAGGGGCCGGGGCGCGTCCGGCCCGGCGGGAAAAACCGCGCGTACCGGAAGACCGGTACGCGCGGTTTGAAAGCGAGGAAGAAACGGCTTAGCTAATGCCGCCGAAGGCAATGCCCAGAATGAAGCAAAGCAGGCACAGGGGGACGAACACGTACTTGCCAAAGGGGTGGAACCACTTCATGATGGGGTTCGGATCGCCTTCCTGAACGGCTTCCAGCGCAGTCTCCTTCTTCATGACCCAGAAGAACATGATACCGGCGGAGGCGGCGCCCAGCGGGCAGAGGTAGATGGAGACCATGTCCATCCACTGAGAGGTCCAGGGCTGGATCATCAACGCCACAAGTATGCCGAGACCGTGGATCACGGCGGTGGCAGGCAGACGCTTGAGATGCAGCTTCTCCTGCAGGAAGGCAACCGGCGTTTCAAACAGGTTGATAATGGAGGAAACGCCCGCGAAGAGAACGGCAACGTAGAAGAAGATGCAGATGATCCGGGAGAAGCTGCCCATGCCGTTGAAGACCGGCAGCAGGTAGACGAACATCAGACCGGGACCGCCGTTGCCCAGATCGGCACCGACAGTCGCCATGGCGGGGATGATGATGAACATGGCAAGCAGAGCCGCAGAGGTATCGAAGACGGCGCACAGGACGGCGGACTTGCGAACGTTGACGTCCTTGCCCAGATAGGAACCGTAGATCACGGAGCCGGAGCCGGCCACGGACAGGGAGAAGAAGCACTGACCGAAGGCGTAGACCCAGACCATGGGATTCAGCAGACCCTTGGGATTCAGGGTGAAGATGTACTTGTAGCCTTCGCCGGTGCCGGGAATGAAGATCATGGCAACGGCCAGAATGATGAACAGGACATACAGCGCAGGGATCATGACCTTGCAGGACTTCTCAATGCCGCCGGAGATGCCGAAGATCATGATGGCAAAGGAAGCTACGATGGCGATGATGATCCAGAGGTTGTTGGCGCCGCCGGTTGCGAAGGTCATCTTGATGGCCTCGCCCAGAGTCTCGGCTTCCGGAGCGACAGCGCCGAAGGTGCCGCCGATGGTGGCCATATCCTGACCCATGGCGACCAGCTCACCGGTCAGGGCCATCTTCGTGTAGTAGAAGACCCAGCCCATGATAACGGAGTAGCCAATGCCCAGGCACAGGGACGCAAACACGGGAACGCCGCCAATCAGTTCACCGGCTCTCTTGGACTTTCCGCCGTTCTCCATGGCCTTGCCGAAGGAACCCACAGGGCCATAGCCGGACCAGCGGCCCAGGGAGAACTCTTCCATCATGCCGGACTGGCAGATGATGACCGCGAAGATGAAGTAGGGGATCAGGAACGTGAGGCCGCCGTACTTGGAGACCAGCATGGGGAAGCGCCAGATGTTTGCCATGCCAACGCAGGAACCGACTGCGGACATGATGAAGCCCCACTGGGACTTGAACCCGTCCTGTTTCAGGGTGGGCGCGAGTTTTTCCGCCATTTCTTTTCCCTCCAATAAAAATCATGTTGGATTCGACTGGCACGCTGCGCCGGTGCCGCCCGGCGCAGCGCCGTCCGGGTCGCGGGGGTGCGCTTTCTCGGTTTCTCTTTTTCAGGGATCTTCCGGAATTACTTCTCCTCGTTGGGATAGGGCTCCAGGAAGGCGTGGAAGTGACGCATCGGCAGGTTGTTCCCCCAGACGATGCGCATGTTGGGGATGGATTCGCGGTCTTCATACAGCGCCTTGACGGCGGCGATGACGTAGTCCAGGTGCTCCTGGGTGAGGCGGCTGCGGTCGATGGCGAAGCGGACGACGTTGGCCAGCTCAGCCTGCTGCTCGGGGGTCTTCAGGTCATACTCCATGGAGTAGTCGCCCAGCTCGGAGACGCGGATGCCGTAGCGGCGGATCAGCT
>CAMBID010000154.1 GCA_945867445.1 uncultured Clostridia bacterium
GGTAGGCGATTTCGGCGGCGAAGTAGGTGTAGAAGCCGTTGGCCCGGCGGAGGACATCGTCCTTCAGGTCCAGATTCTCCACGTCGGCGGGCTTCTTTCCGGCCTTCCGCAGGTTCTCCCGCAGGATGTCCGCCGTCCGGAGCCAGAGGGCCCCGTCCTTCTCATAGGTCCAGCCCCGGTCCGTGAGGAGCTGGACGGTCTCGGCCACATAGCCGCTCTCGTGGAGGGAGGACTCGTAGAACCAGGTGTCGTAGCGGATCTTGTAGCGGGCCAGGTCACTCTTCATCTTGGGGAGGTTCACGGAAAGGCCGAACCGGGCCAGCTTCTCCTGGCGCTCGGCCTCGCTGACGTGCAGCAGCTCCTCTCCGTGGAGGTCATAGTAGGCCTTGGCCAGGTCTTTGATGTCGCCGCCCTGGTAGCCGTCCTCCGGGAAGGCGATGGAGTCCTCGCCGTGGATGAGCTGGAGGTAGCGCACCTCAATGGAGCGGGCGAACTTATCGATCTGGTGGCCGGCGTCGTTGACGTAGAACTCCCGGCTGACGTCCGCCCCGCAGAAGCTGAGGACGGAGGCCAGGGTGTCACCCAGGACGCCGCCCCGGGCGTTGCCCATGTGCATGGGGCCGGTGGGGTTGGCGGAGACAAACTCCACCATGATCTTCTCCCCGTGGAGGATGTCGGCGCTGCCGTAGTTCTCCCCTTCGGACTCCACGGCGGAGAGGACATCCCGGAACCAGGTTTTGCCCAGGCGGAAGTTCAGAAAGCCGGGGCCCGCGATCTCGGCGGAGGTGAAGTAGCTGCCGCTGAGGTCCAGGTGGGGAAGCAGCGCCTCCGCGATCTTGCGGGGAGGCAGCTTCAACTGCCGGGCGCAGGCCATGGCGACGGTGCTGGTGAAGTCGCCGTTGGCGGTATCCTTGGGGATCTCCACGGGCGCCGTGGTGATCTCCGCCTGGGGCAGCTCCCCGGCGGCGGCCGGGGCGGCATAAGCCGCCAGAGTCAGACGGGCAGCCTGATCTTTCGCGTTCTGGATCATATGGATCATAGTATTTTCTCCCTCCCGCGCACGGCGTGCGCGTTTCATTCGTTCTGCTCCCCCTGGGTTGTCAATGCTTCTCCCGGACCTGCAGGGTGACCCGGCTGCGGATCTCCACCTGCCCCTCCGCCTTCAGGCGGTAGCGCAGCTCCAGGAGGCCTCCGCGCTCCGTCATCCGCCAGCCGAGACGCTCCGTCTCCGCCTCCATGGAGAGACTGCCGTAGGGCGTCGCGTAACGGAAGGCGTGAGGCTCCCCCTCCTGAAAGACCATGCAGGTCTCAATGCCGCCGCCCCGGCGGAGGACCACCCGGCCCTCCGTCAGCTCAAAGCGGGTTCGGACTCCGGCCATGCCGGTGAGCTCGGATTCCTCGTATTCGATCTCCCAGCCTGCGGGGGTCTCCCGCAGAGTTCCCTCAGTGAAGAACTCCGTTTTCTCGGGTTCTCCCACGCCGCAGTCCTGGCGGCTTTTCAGGGTGAGGAGCACCGGTCTCGTCTCAGGCATCCTCCACGCTCACCCTTCTGACGGAATCGCCCACGTCCTCCCCCAGAAAGCGGGAGGCCAGGTGCCGGAAATCCTCCACCCGGTCGCTGACGCAGAAGATGGCGCCGCCGCCCCGGGGCTCTCCCAGGCCGCCGGAGGCGGAGAGCAGGCGCTGGAGCTCTCTGGCGCTCTCCTCGCCGGAGTCGATGAGGGCCACCTCCGGCCCCATCACGCCGGCAATGACCTCCTTCAATAGGGGATAGTGGGTGCAGCCCAGGATCAGGGTGTCGATGCCCTGGCCCCGCAGGGGAGCCAGGTACTCCCGCGCCACGGTCTCGATCACGATGTCGCCGGGGCGGGTCCGCCCCTCCTCCGCCAGGGGAACGAAGAGGGGGCAGGCCTGCTGGAGCACGGTGACTTCCGGGGCCAGGGCCCGGAGCGTCCGCTCGTAGGCTCCGGAGCGGACGGAGGCTTGCGTCGCGATTATGCCGACGCGGCGGTTTCTCGTGGCTGCCAGGGCGGCCCGGCAGGAGGGCTCCACCACCCCCAGCATGGGGAGATCGTTCTCCCGACGCAGCTGCTCTAAGGACGTGGACGTCACGGTGCCGCAGGCGATGAGGATGGCTTTCAGGTCAAAGGTCCGGAGGAAGCGGACGTCCTGCCGGGCGTATTTCAGGATGGTCTCCGGTGAGCGGCCGCCATAGGGCACCCGGGCGGTGTCCCCGAAGTAGACCAGGTTCTCCCCCGGCAGGATGCTCCGCAGGGAGCGCACGGCGGTGAGGCCGCCGAGGCCGGAATCAAACACGCCGATGGGCCGGCGATCCATAGGTATCTCTCCTTCCTGCCCCAGGGCTTGGGCACCGGGGTCCGGCGGAAACCGCCGAAAGCGTCCTTCTGGCCCTCTCTCCCGGCGGGAGAGGTTCCATTTGGACGAGTATTGGCATAATATTATACTATGAGTGTCCCCGTCCTGCAAGGGGAACCGCCCCAACTTTTTCCCTTCCGCCCAAAAAGAAGCCATTCTGGTGATTTTTTTGGGTAGCATTCCCTGAAGGACTCTGCTATAATACTATCTGCTGAATCAACCGCGGAGCGGTTTCTTCCCGCGGCGTCTGCCGGGTCATTCCATAAAAACGGTTCCTTTCCCCGTTTTATGGAATTCAGCCATTGCTGCCATGCATATTTCCCGTTGATAGTTTTCCCTCCGGAGCGTCTCCTTCCGGAGGAGCGGCGCCGGGGCCTTCCCGGCCAATCCCTGTCCGCAAGGTCTCTGGGCCCCGGCCCGGGGAGGGGGAACGGAGGTGCTTTCCATGAACATTGAGCTGACGCGCCAGCAGTTCCGCTACCTGCTGGATCTGGTGTACATCGGCAACTGGGTGCTGAACTCCACCCGGGAGAATGACCGCATCAAGGAGTATGACCAGGTGGAGAGCCTGATCTTCTCCCAGTGCCTCTCCCAGGGGATGAAGAGCCTCGTGGAGCAGCTGGACGGAGAGCTGATCCCCTCCAGGGCCTTCGCCGACGGCGGCATCCACGAGGCCATCGCGAACTATGAGGACGCCACCTTCTATGAGCTGCTGGCGGAGGATCTGGCCCTCCGGGACCTGGGCGGCGTGCCGCTGACGAGAGAGAATTACGAGCGGCTCTTAGAGCGCATTGACGTCTACCTGGATGAGTTTGACGCTCACGGAACAGACCACGTATCCGTGGAGCTGGAGGAGCCCTGATACTAGTTCTTGATAAAAAGCTTTCAAAGCTTTTGATAGCGCCGCAGGCGC
>CAMBID010000155.1 GCA_945867445.1 uncultured Clostridia bacterium
GGTTGGCCCCGGATTCGTCCAGGGGCGTGGCCGGGACGCAGGAGGGCAGCATGAAGCGCACATCCACCGGAAGGCCCTCCGTGGCCTGGAGCATGTATTCGATGCCGTCCGTTCCCATGACGTTGGCGATCTCGTGGGGGTCGGTGATGACGGTGGTGGTGCCGTGGGGCAGCACCGCCTTCACGAACTCCTTGGGGCTCACAAGAGAGCTCTCCAGGTGGATGTGGGCGTCCAGGAAGCCGGGGAGGACGATCTTCCCCCGCATGTCCACCTCTTCCATCCCCTGATAGCTGCCCATGCCCACGATGAGCCCCTCCGCCACGGCGATGTCCGCCGTGCAGAGCTCATTGGAGAAAACATTGACATAGGTGGCGTTCTTCAGCACCAGGTCGGCCTTCTCCCGGCCTGACGCCGCCGCGATGATGCGCCGCTTCTTGTTGAGCTTCCGGTTGATCTTGCCTGCGTAACTCTCTGCCATAGGAACCCTCCTTCTCAAATCGCCCGTGCTATTCGTTTTACTTATGCTTTTCATAAACGATTTTGATGCTTGATGGAAGTATACACGAAGCGGAGGGAAATGTCCATCGTTTTGTTGGAATTTTTTCTGCCCAGACGGCAAAAAAATCCCCCGGAGGCCGAAGCCCTCGGGGGATGGGGGTCAATCGAAGAAAAGATCGCCGCTGACGGTAGAGAGCCGGGCATAGCTTGCCCCGTCGCCCAGGACAAGATGGCCCTTCTGCCCCGTGATGGGAAGGTTCCCGGCCTGGATCTCGCCGGAGGTACTGTCAAAGTCCAGGGTGAGGCCCATGTCCTCCGGCAGCTGCAGGCCAACGCTGCCGCTGGTGGTCTCCGCGTCCAGGCGGAAGGGTTCCTCCGGCGTCAGGCGCAGACCGCCGCTGACGGAGGAGAAGTCCACCTCCCCCAGGGCTCCGGCAAGGCTCACAGCGCCGCTGGTGCTGTCCGCGTCCACTGCCCGGAAGCTGCCCCTGGCATAAACACTGCCGGAAACGGTCTCCACGTCCAGCTCCGCCGCCGTGAGGTCCAGGACGGCTACCTCGGCGGAGACGGTCTCCACATCCAGCTTTGCGAGGCTCTCCGCCAGGGCTTCCGGCAGCCAGACGGTCAGGGTCTTGGTCCAGGTGACGTTCCGGCCGGGCTGGCCGTCAAAGCGGACCTTCAGCGTGCCGTCCTCCGCCGTGCAGAGCAGGCGGTAATCCCCGGTGAGCTCCACCTGGGAGTTCTCCTCCAGGCGGATGCGGTCGTCGTTCCAGGGCTGCACGGTGACCGCGCCGCAGGTCCAGGAGAGATCCAGCTCCGTGATGCCGTCCGCCGGAACGGTGTACTCCGCCTGGTAGGGAAGGTCCGGGGAGGCGCTGGCAGAGGCGCCGGCGGACCTGTCCCCCTGGAAGATCGGGACCTGCCAGCTGCTGCCGGACTGGCTGTCCATATGCTTCACCAGCAGCGTGGCGGCAGTCAGCAGCGCGAACATCAGAATGACGCCCAGGCCGATCCAGAGCCCCGCGTGGCGGCGGCGCAGGGGGCGGCCGGAGGCGGTGAACTCCCGCAGGACCCGGTCGATGACCGTCTCCGGCGGGTCCATGGCGGCCACGGCGGCGGTTTCGTCCAGCCCCTCGTCCATGCGGTCGCTGAGCATCTCCTCATAGTAGTCCAGCTGGCGCCGGCGCTCCTCCTTGGGGAGGGGGCGGAGACCCCGGGCCAGCTTCTCCAGGTATTCACGCTTTGTCATCTGCAACACTCCCTTGAATGAAATCGAAGATCCGGTCCAGCTCCTCCCGGCTCTCGGAGAAATCCCGGAGCTGCCGCCGGCCCTGGGGGGTCAGGCGGTAGAACTTCCGGAGACGGCCATTGTGCTCCACACTGTAGGAGCTGAGGTCTCCCCCCTGCTCCAGGCGGCGGAGGATGGGATAGAGGGTGGACTCCGAGAGGGCGACGCTGCCGCTGAGGTCCTTGATGATCCGGTAGCCGTAGGAATCCCCCCGGCAGAGCGCCGCCAGGACGCAGTGATCCAGCAATCCGCGCTTGAGCTGCGGGTCCAGCATGGCGGCACCTCCTTTGCCCCGTGATGGGATATACTATACATCGCACAGTATTGCTTGTCAAGAGGCATTTGGGAAAGGGCTTCTTTCCCCGGCCGGCGGCGGTTTTTTCCGCCAAAGCGCTTGCAAAATGGGAGAGAAATGGTATACTAAGCTATTATCGTCTATTTTGCGCCTGCTGGAACGACCGGCGGGCGGGAGAGTCAGAGGGTTACGCTATGTTTGATTTCACCAAAATCGCTGCCATTTACGCCGACGGCGAGGCCCTGAACGGCAAGACCGTCACCGTGGCCGGCTGGGCCCGCACCATCCGGGACATGAAGAACTTCGGCTTCGTGGAGCTCAACGACGGCTCCTGCTTCCGGAATCTTCAGGTGGTGATGGAGGCCGGGAGCCTTCCCAACTATAAAGAGATCGCCGGGCAGAACGTGGGCGCGGCCCTCATCGTCACCGGCACCGTGGTGCTGACCCCCGAGGCCAAGCAGCCCCTGGAGCTGAAGGCAGAGAGCATCTCTGTGGAGGGCACCTCCGCCCCGGACTACCCGCTGCAGAAAAAGCGCCACTCCCCGGAGTTTCTGCGGACCATCCAGCACCTGCGGCCCCGGTCCAACCTGTTCTCCGCCACCTTCCGGGTGCGCTCCGCCGCGGCCTACGCCATCCATGAGTTCTTCCAGAACCGGGGCTTCGTCTATATCAACACCCCCATCATCACGGGCTCTGACTGCGAGGGCGCCGGCGAGATGTTCCAGGTGACCACCCTGGACCTGGAGAATCCCCCCCGCACCGAGGATGGGAAGATCGATTACAGCAAGGACTTCTTCGGCAAGCGCACCAGCCTCACCGTCTCCGGCCAGCTGAACGCCGAGAACTTCGCCATGGCCTTCGGCGATGTGTACACCTTCGGCCCCACCTTCCGGGCGGAGAACTCCAACACCCAGCGCCACGCCGCCGAGTTCTGGATGATCGAGCCGGAGATGGCCTTCACCGATCTGAAGGGCGACATGGACGTGGCCGAGGCCATGATCAAGTTCGTCATCAAGGAGGTCATGCGCAAGTGCCCCGATGAGATGGCCTTCTTCAACAGCTTCGTGGACAAGGGCCTCATCGACCGCCTGACCCACGTGGCAACCTCCGACTTCGGCCGGGTGAGCTACACCGAGGCCGTGGAGATCCTGGAGAAGAACAACGACAAGTTCGACTACAAG
>CAMBID010000156.1 GCA_945867445.1 uncultured Clostridia bacterium
CGAGCGGCCCGCCCGCCGCACCCGCAAGGCGTACTGATGGATGTCTCGGAGAAGCTGGGTGTGCTGACGGACGCCGCCAAGTATGACGCCGCCTGCACTTCCAGCGGTGCCCGCCGGGGCTTCCGGCAGGGGTATATCGGCAGCACCAGCTCCTCCCTCACAGGCTGCTGCCACAGCTTCTCCGCCGACGGCCGCTGCGTCACGCTGCTGAAGGTGCTGCTGACCAACAACTGCGTCTACGACTGCCAGTACTGCGTCAACCGCCGCAGCAACGACACCCGCCGGGCCATGTTCACCCCGGAAGAACTGGCGGAGCTCACCATCGGGTTCTACCGCCGCAACTATATCGAGGGCCTCTTCCTCTCCTCCGGCGTCTTCCGCAGCCCGGACTACACCATGGAGCTGATGATCCGGGCCCTGCGCATCCTGCGGGAACGCTACCGCTTCAACGGCTATATCCACGCCAAGGCCATCCCCGGCGCCGCGCCGGCGCTGGTGGAGCAGCTGGGACTGCTGGCGGACCGGCTCAGTGTCAACATCGAGCTGCCCTCCGAGCAGGGCTTGCAGCTCCTGGCGCCGGACAAGACCAAGAAGGCCATCCTCGCCCCCATGCGCCAGATCACCGGCCGCACCCGGGAAAACCGGGAGGAGCTGGCGAAGTACCGCCATGCGCCCAAGTTCGCCCCCGCCGGGCAGAGCACCCAGATGATCGTGGGCGCCACCCAGGACTCGGACCTCCACATCCTGCGCCTTACCCAGGGGCTCTATGACCAGTATCATTTGAAGCGGGTCTTTTTCTCCGCTTATGTCCCGGTGGTGGAGAACGCCCTCCTGCCCGCGAAGGACACCAAGCCTCCCCTCCTCCGGGAGCACCGGCTCTACCAGGCGGACTGGCTCCTGCGCTTCTACGGCTTCCGGGCCGAGGAGCTGCTGGATAAGGGCAACGAGAACTTCAATCCCCTGGTGGACCCAAAGTGTAGCTGGGCCCTGGCCCACCTGGACTTCTTCCCGGTGGAGGTCAACACCGCGGACTATGAGAGCCTTCTCCGGGTCCCCGGCATCGGGGTGGTCTCCGCCCGACGGATCCTGGCCGCCCGCCGGGTGGGTCCCCTCCGCCTGGAAAACCTCCGGAAACTGGGGGTCGTCATGAAACGGGCCCAGTTCTTCCTCACCGCGGGGGGAAAAGTACCGGAGGGCCTGCGCTTTACGCCGGAGAGCCTGCTGCGCCATCTCATCGCGGCGGAGCAGCCACAGCTCCCCGGCGGCATGGAGCAGCTCTCCCTCTTTGACTCCCCGGCCTAGCCCCCGGAAGGAGCGTTCCCATGCAGGAAATCCTGTACTTCTATGATGGCAGCTTTGAGGGCTTTCTCAGCTGCGTTTTTGAGAGCTACGCAAAGCACGAACGCCCCATCGCCATTGAGAGCGAGGAGGTTCCGGCGCTCTTTACCTCCCGCTGGGTGGAGACAGATGTTCCCCACTCCCAGCGGGTCCTGCGCAAGCTCCACGCCCTCTCTCCCTGGGGGCTGGAGCTGGTGCGCCGGGGCTTTCTCACCTGCCTGCCGCAGCGGGAGATGGCCCTCTACCGGCTCATCCAAAAATTATTGGAGGAAGGTCCCGCCTTCCTCCATAACCTCTCGGATGAAACCCTGAACCCGGTTTTCCAGGCCGTCCGGCACCTGAACGGCGAGGCCCATCTTCTCAGGGGCTTCGTCCGCTTCTCCGACTACGGCGGCGTGCTGGCCTCGGAGATCGAGCCGAAAAACCGCGTCCTCCCCCTGCTGCGGGGCCACTTCTGCTCCCGCTTCCAGAACGAGGATTTTCTCATCTACGACCGTACCCATCGTGAAGTCCTGCTGAGCCAGCACGGCAAGTCCGTCATTCGGCCCTTGGACGCCCTGACCCTGGCGGCTCCCGACGAAACGGAGGCCGCCTACCGCCGCCTCTGGAAGCAGTTCTACGACACCGTGGCCATCCGGGAGCGCTATAACCCCAGGCTCCGCCGGACCCACATGCCCAAGCGCTACTGGAGCACCATGACGGAGTTCCAGGGGGAGGACCACTTCAGGGCCGCAGAAGCTGCCGCAGCCGTTCCAGCCCCCGTTTCTCCAGACGGGATACCTGCACCTGGGACACCCCCAGGACCCTTGCCGTCCGCTCCTGGGTCATCCCGTGGAAGTACCGGAGCTGGATCGTCAGCCGCTCCCGCTCCGGCAGCTTCCCGATGGCCTCCTCCAGGGCAAGACGCTCCACCATCCGCTCCTCCGGGGCGTCGCCGCCCAGGGTCCCCTCCAGCGTGAGGCCGTCGCCGAGCTCCGCCTGCAGCGACTCCGGCTCGTCGCAGGCAAGGTCGATCCGGGCGATCTCCTCCACCGTGATCCCTGTGTACTCCGCCAGGGCGGAGAGGGTGGGCTCCTCCCCGTTCTCCTGCCGCAGCTGCTCCCGCGCCCTGTAAAGTGAAACCGCTTGCTCCCGTATGCTGCGGCTCACTTTGAGGCTCCCGTTGTCCCGGAGGAAGCGCCGGATCTCTCCGGCGATCTTAGGTACGGCGTAGGTGGAAAAGCACGTCCCGTAGGAGAAGTCGAAGCCCCGGACCGCCTTCAGAAATCCCAGGCATCCCAGCTGATAGAGGTCGTCGGCCTCCACCCCTCGGCCATAGTAGCGCCGCACGATACTCCAGATAAGGCCGCTGTTCTCCCGCACCGCCTGCTCGCAGGCGTCGTTGTCTCCTGCCTGGGCGCAGCGCAGCAGCTCCGCGTTCATACTGTCTGCCTGCGCCGGGGGGCCAGCTTCCTCCGCAGAGTCACCGTGGTCCCTTTACCGGGGGCGGACTTCACCGCCAGGTGGTCCATAAAGCTCTCCATGATGGTGAAACCCATGCCGCTGCGCTCCTCCCCGCCGGTGGTGAACATGGGCCGCCGGGCCTGTTCCACATCCGGAATCCCCCGGCCGTGGTCCTTCACAGTGACCTCCAGCACGTTCCCCTCGCAGATGCGGGCCTTCACCATGACCTTGCCCAAAGTGTTGGGATAGCCGTGGACGATGGCGTTGGTCACCGCCTCGGAGACCGCTGTTTTGATGTCCTCCAGCTCGTTGAGCGTGGGGTCCATCTGGGCCGCGAAGCAGGCCACCGCCGTCCGTGCGAAGGCCTCATTGCTGCTGCGGCTGAGGAATTCCAGAGTTATGTAGTTCATTGTTTTCTTCATGCTGTCTCTCCCCTCATCGGATGGTCACAACGCGGTCGATGCCCGCCGCGTCCAG
>CAMBID010000157.1 GCA_945867445.1 uncultured Clostridia bacterium
AGGGAGGTCGTTTTCGGAAAAAGCGGCGTCCTTTCCCGGGAAAGGGCGCCGTTTTCGTCAGCGTTTCCGGCTCAGGCGGATAGCGCCAACGATGGCGCAGACCAGGAACGCTCCCAGCCCCAGCCAGAGAAGCCATCTCTGCCGGAGCAGCTCACTCAGCAGGAGCAAACTCCAGCACCCGGCCAGCAGGAACATCAGCCTCCCCGCCCTCCGGCAGAGGGCAAGGCTGGGCTCGGCGTCCGTCCCCGCCAGCAGGAAGCCGGCCTGTCCCCGGGAGAAGAGCCCTCCCAGCAGCAGGAAAAGGCCACCGGTGACACCGTGCAGGATCAGCATGGCTCCTCCCTTCCCGGCACAGTCAGGCATGCCGCACCTTTTTCCGTCCGGAACACTATGAGATGTCCAGCTCCGGCGGAACGTCGATCTCCTCGCCCACGTACTTCCCGTTCTTCTTCCGCTGGCGGACGCACTCCGTCAGCAGGTACTCGATCTGCCCGTTCACCGAACGGAAATCATCCTCCGCCCAGGCGGCGATGGCGGCATAGAGCTTAGGGGACAGTCGCAGGGGCACCTGCTTCTTGCCGTTGTCCTTGCTCTCCATCTGCTCTTCCCCCAATTCTTGCTTCTTAGTACAGGCTGCCGGAATTCACCACCGGCTGGGCATCCCGGTTGCCGCAGAGCACCACCAGGAGGTTGGAAACCATGGCAGCCTTCCGCTCCTCATCCAGCTCCACGGTCTTATTTTCGGAAAGGCGGTCCAGCGCCATCTCCACCATGCCAACGGCCCCCTCCACGATCATCTTCCGGGCGTCGATGATGGCGCTGGCCTGCTGGCGCTGGAGCATCACGGCGGCAATCTCCGGCGCGTAGGCGAGATACGTGATCCGGGCCTCCAGGATCTCCAGCCCGGCCTCCGCCACCCTGGCCTGGATCTCGTCCCGGATGCGGCCCGCCACCACCTCGCTGGAGCCCCGGAGGCTGCCCTCGTCGGCCTGGCCGTCACCGGTGGTGTCCACGTTGGGGGCCACGTCGTAGGGGTAGATGCGGACAATATTCCGCAGTGCGGCGTCACACTGGAGGGAGAGGTATTCCTTGTAGTTGTCCACGTTGAAGACCGCGGCAGCGGTGTCCGTCACCCGCCACATGACGGCGATGCCGATCTCGATGGGGTTGCCCAGGCAGTCGTTAATCTTCTGTCGGGCATTGTTGAGGGTCATGATCTTCAGGGAGATCTTCTTGCTGGCCGCCTCCATGCCGGTTGCCTGGCTGGCGGCGCTGAGAGCGGCTTGGATCCCGGTCTTGCCGCCGTCTACATCGGCGGACTGATTGAGTCTGGTCTTCGCGGCGGGGTTGACGGCGCTGCAGAAGGGATTCACGAAGTAGAAGCCCTCCCCCTTCAGGGTGCCCAGGTACTTGCCGAAGAGAGTCAGCACCAGGGCCTCCTGGGGCTTTAAGACCTTCAGGCCGCAGAGTGGGATCCAGCCCAGGGCCAGCACGGCGATGGACAGCACCAGCACCACGATCCTCCCGCCCCAGGGATGGGCGCAGAAAGCCAGCACGCCCAGAACGCCCAGGATGTAGATGGCAATGACCCCCAGCAGCACGGCCATACCGTTCTTCTTCCCATTGAGTACGATCTCCTTCATCAGGATCACTCCTTCTCTCTTTATGATATCAAAACGATATCATATCAAAAAGACTTTGTCAAGTCCCGGAAGGCGAAGGAGTGCGGAGACTTTGGGCGGCGCTCAAAAAGCAGCTCCCGCCTCTCGGCGGGAGCTGTGAGGGAACGTATGTTACGCCTTCTTGGAGATCTCCACCAGCTTGGTGAAAGCGGCGGGATCGGAGATGGCCAGCTCGGAGAGCATCTTGCGGTTGATCTCGATGCCGGCGACCTTCAGGCCGTGCATGAAGGTGGAGTAGTTCATGCCGTTCAGCTTGCAGGCGGCGCTGATGCGCGTGATCCACAGGCTGCGGAAGTCACGCTTCTTCAGGCGGCGGCCGGTGTAAGCGTAACTCAGGGACTTCATGACGGCCTGGTTGGCCACGCGGAAATGCTTGGACTTGGAACCCCAGTAGCCCTTGGCCAGCTTCAGGGTCTTATTTCTTCTCTTGCGCGTCATCATTGCGCCTTTGACTCTTGCCATATTGAAAAGCCTCCTATTCTAAAACGGTTCAGTCTCTTACTTGTAGGGGATCATCTTGCGGATGGCGTCGACGTTGGTGGCGTCGGCATAGCCGCCGGTCCGCAGGCGACGGGTGCGCTTGGTGTCCTTCTTAGTGAGGATGTGGCTCTTGAAGGCCTTGGCACGCTTGACCTTACCGTTCTTGGTGAGGTTGAATCTCTTCTTGGCACCGCTATGGGTTTTCAGCTTCGGCATAATTGAAAATCTCCTTCCGTTGTTTTGCAACTGACTTGGGTGGATGCTTAAAAATGAGGCACCGGTCTTACTTGCCGGCCTTGGGGGAGAGGAAGACGGACATCATCCGGCCCTCCAGCTTGGCGGCCTTATCCAGGTTCGCCACTTCGGCGCACTGCTCCGCGAACCGATCCAGAAGCCCCTTGCCGATGTCGGTATGCGCCATCTCACGGCCGCGGAAGCGGACGCTGACCTTGACGCGGTTGCCGTCGGCGAGGAACTTCTGCGCGTTGCGCAGCTTGGTGTTGAAGTCGCCGATGTCGATCCCGGGGGACATGCGGATCTCCTTGATCTCCACCACATGCTGATTCTTGCGGGCTTCCTTCTCCTTCTTGCTCTGCTCGAAGCGGAATTTGCCGTAGTTCATCAGCCTGCACACAGGCGGCGTCGCCTGGGGAGAGATCTTCACGAGATCCAGGCCCTGTTCATCTGCGATCTTCAGCGCGCTGGCAGGCGCCATGATGCCCAGCTGCTCGCCGGTGGCGCCGATCAGACGGATCTCCTTGTCGCAGATCTCCTCGTTCAGTTCATGCACTACTTTGCTAATGGCCGAAACACCTCCTTGAAAAATACAAAAACGCGGACGCCGGGAAGGCATCCGCGAACATCCCCGCCCGGAGAGCAGCCGCACGGGAGGAAAGCCGCAATGACGCGGCTTATCAACGTTCTTGACCTCTTTGCGTAACGCGGGAGGTGAGGCGGATGCACCGTCCTTCTTTGTTTTGCCCTGTTAGTATAGCAGGCGGGACGGCGCTTGTCAACTGCTTCTTGCGGGAATTCCCGGGAGATTTT
>CAMBID010000158.1 GCA_945867445.1 uncultured Clostridia bacterium
GTGGACGGCCGGACCATGACCCTGATCCAGACCAACGCGGCCCTGAACTCCGGCAACTCCGGCGGGCCCCTCATCAACCAGTACGGCCAGGTGGTGGGGATCAACACCATCAAGATGATGTCGGAATACTCCAACATCGAGGGGCTGGGCTTCGCCATCCCCACCCAAGCCATCCGCCGGGTGGTGAATCAGCTGCTGACCGACGGGGAGATCCCGCCGGAGCCCCTGCTGGGAATCACCGTGGACGTCATGGGCACCCTGCTGCCGGACGGCACCGTGGGCGCCCGCATCGACTCCGTCTCGGAGGGCGGCGCCGGGGACCGGGCGGGCCTGCAGGCGGACGACGTCATCGTGAAAGCGGGCGGAGAGGCCGTCCGGGGCAGCGGCGACGTGCTCCGGGTCCGGAAGAACTACCGCGTGGGCGAGGAGCTGCCCATGACCGTCTGGCGGGACGGGGAGTATCTGGACGTGGTCCTGGACCTGCAGGAGGCAGCGGGATAAAACGGAAACAAGGAAGGCGCCCTCCGGGCGCCTTCCTTGTTTCCGTTTCCCCGGCAACGTGCGGCGGAGGGCCCCGCCCCGGCGGGCAGGGCGCGGACGGCGGCGCCTTCTTGATAAAAATCAAAGATTTTTATCAAGAAAGAGTATCATACGAAAACCGGGGCAAAAGCTTTCGAAGCGTTTGATCGCGCGGAGCGCGTCCGGTTTTGATAAGACGGCGCGGCGTGCATCCTGCACGCCGCGAGAGCCCGGAGCGCACGGGATCGCAAAGAAAAGGAATCCGTATCAGGCGTCGTCCTTCCGGCGGAAAAGCAGGACGGCGGAGGCCAGGAGGTAGATTCCGAAGGGCTTGCGCAAAACATCCGTGGAAAGCGCGGTGGAAAGGAAGGCGCCAGCCGCCGCGCAGAGAACGGCGGGCAGGATGGCGGAGCGCACCGTGGGGAGGTGGAGGCAGCCGGCCTTCCAATGGAGCCACAGGGCCGAGGCTGCCGTGGGCAGGAAGAAGAGCAGGTTCACGCACTGGGCGGTCCGGGCGTCTACCTGGAGGAGCAGCGTCATTACCAGGAGCAGCAGCGTCCCGCCGCCTACGCCCCAGGCGCTGACCGTGCCGCAGGCGAGGCCCAGCAGGGCCGGCAGGAGCCATGTTTTCATGGGAAGACCTCGCTTTCGTGAAGGGCGGCGGGGACGGCGGAGGATGGGGATCGCCGCGCCGCTGTGCTCCTTGCAGACAGGACGCCGGTCAGGTGAGATACCTCACTCCCGCGTAGACCAGGAAGGCGGCGAAGATCCGGCGGAGGAGCCTGGGGGAGACCCTGCCGTAGAGCTTTCCGCCCAGAATGCCGCCGAAAAAGCCGCCGACAAGGTACGGCACAGCGGTGAGGAGGTGAAACTCCGTCCGCCACAGGCAGACGGCGGCGGAGACGGCGCAGACCGGGAAGATCACTGCCACGCAGGTGGCGAAGAGCTGCCGGGGGGAGAGCGCCTTCTCCCGGCTCATCAGGGGCAGGAAGACCATGCCCCCTCCCCCGCCGAAAAGGCCATTGGCAAGGCCCGCCGCCCCGCCGGATAGCCTTGCCCGCCATTTCGTGTCCATGCCGCCTCCCCCGGGAGCCCTGCGGGGCCCCCTGCCGTCAGATGTACGGGCAGGGTCCGCCGGGAGGGAAGGCTCCTCCCCCGGCGGGACCTGTCCCCTGCCTTACTTCAGCTTGAAGCTCTGGCAGTCGGTGCACTCCACCATGGTGGGGTTGGACTCATGGGTGCCCACCCGGATGGTGGTCAGGCCGCAGTAGTTCTGGTCCTGGCAGTGGTTGGCGCAGTTGCTCACCGTGCACTGGATGCTCTGGTTGGGGGTGCAGGCGCAGCCGCCGTTGGTGAAGTCCTTCATGAAAGGTCCCTCCTGAGGAAGATTTTCTGGCTTTCGCCGAGGGGTAGTTTGCGTCGGCGGAGCGAAATTATGCGCGCTGTCCGCCCGGGAGAGAAGGCCGGGCGGAAAAGCGTCCTTTGGGAGTTGGCACGGGGGGAAAACTGTGGTATAGTGATACCATGACAAGAGTCGCCAAATGAACAAATTTTTTGAAGGAGGAGATCCTTTTGGAAAATGAGAGAATTCCCCTGCGGGACGAGGTGGCGGAGGCCGACACCTGGGACCTCACCGACCTCTACCCCACCGACGAGGCGTGGCTCAAGGAGTATGAGGACCTGAAGCAGATGCCGGCGCGGGCGGCAGCCTTCCAGGGGAAGCTGGGCCGGAGCGCCGAGGACCTGCTGCTCTGGTTCCGCCTGCAGGACGAGTGCCAGGAGCGGCTGACCCGCCTGCACACCTACGCCAGCTGCAAGAGCGACCAGGACACCGGCAACAGCACCTATCAGGACTTCCGGGGCAAGGCCATGGGCACCTATGTGGCCGTCCTCAGCGCCGCCGCCTTCGCAACGCCGGAGATCATGGCCATCGACGACGACACCCTGAACCTCTTCTACGCCGTCCAGCCGGAGCTTTTGACCTATCAGCGCTCCCTCTACCAGATCCGCCGCCGCAAGGCCCACATCCTCTCCCCCGAGTGCGAGAAGCTGCTGGCCGCCGCCGGGGAGATGGCGGACGCCCCCGACCGGGTCAGCTCCACCTTCCGGGACGCCGACCTGACCTTCCCCCCCGTGGCGGACAGCCAGGGCCGGGAGCGGACCCTGACGGACGCCACCTTCATCCCCATGCTGATGGGCAGCGACCGCGCCCTCCGCAAGACCGCCTTTGAGACCTACTACGCCCGGATGGGCGAGTTCAAGAACACCTTCGCCGCCACCCTGGACGCCCAGTTCAAGTCCCTGAAGTTCTTCGCCGACGCCCGGGGCTATGAGAGCACCCTGGCCGCCTCTCTGGACGCCACCGAGGTGCCCACGGAGGTTTACCATAATCTGATCTCCGCCGTCCATGACAACCTGGACAAGATGTACCGCTACGTGGCCCTGCGCAAGAAGCGCCTGGGGGTGGACGAGCTCCATATGTACGACGTCTACACCCCCATCGTGGCGGACGCCGACAGCGTCATCCCCTATGAGACCGCCAAGGAGACGGTGCTGGAGGCCCTGGCTGTCCTGGGCAAGGACTATACCGACCTGCTGCGCCAGGGCTTCGACCACCGCTGGATCGACGTCCGGGAGAACGTGGGCAAGCGGGGCGGCGCCTACTCCACCGGCAGCGGCAAGCCCC
>CAMBID010000159.1 GCA_945867445.1 uncultured Clostridia bacterium
GCCCTCGGCCTCCGCCAGGTCGCTCTGGGTCTCCGTCAGGGCTGCGGTGAGGCTTTCGATCTCCTGCTGCAGCCGCAGGTTCTCGTCCTGGACCCGCTGGGTCTCCTGCAGGGCCGAGACGGAATCTTCCAGCCGGCCCATGGCCTGGTTGCTGCGGTGCTGCATCACCAGGGAGAGAACCATCAGCAGGAAGGCCGCCAGGAACAGCACCACGATGTAGACCACCACCGGATGGCGGCCCTTCTCCTCCGGCAGCTCCGGCGTCACGTCGCTGCCGTCGCTGCGTTTTTCCAGTTTCAATTCAATCTTCCTTTCGCTCAGGGTTTTCTCTTTACCTGCAGCTCTGCCAGGGCGTCCAGCAGGCCGTTGAGATCATCCAGCCCGTAGTATTCCAGTTCGATGCGGCCCTTCTTCCGGCCCCGGACGATCTTCACGCCCCGGCCCAGGGCGCGGGCCAGGCTCTTCTGGGCCTCGGCGGTGTAGTCCACGGCGTCGGCGGGCGCTTCCGCCTTCTTCGCGGGCTTGTCCTCCGCCAGAAGGCGTTTCACCAGCGCCTCCGTCTGCCGGACGGAGAGAGCGCCGCTGAGCACCGCCTTGGCGGCACCCTCCTGCTGCTTTTCCGGGAGGGAGAGCAGCGCCCGGGCATGACCCGCGGAGAGTCTGCCCTCCTCCACCAGCTTCCGCACGGCAGGGGAGAGGGCCAGCAGGCGCAATGCGTTGGCCACGGCGCTGCGGGACTTGCCTACGCGCCTGGCGGCCTCCTCCTGGGTGAGGCGGTAGCCGTCCATCAGCGCCTGGAAGCCGGCGGCTTCCTCCATGGGGTTCAGGTCCTCCCGCTGGAGGTTCTCCACCATGGCCAGCTCAGCGGCCTTGCGGTCATCGGCCTCCACCACCAGGACGGGGACTTCGGTGAGACCTGCCAGGCGCGCCGCCCGCCAGCGGCGTTCGCCCGCGATGATCTGATAGTAGCCGCTCTGCAAACGGCGGACGGTGAGGGGCTGCAGGATGCCGTGCTGCCGGATGGACTCCGCCAGCTCCTCCAACGCGTCGGGATCAAATGCCTTGCGGGGCTGGGACGAACAGTTCTCCACCTGGGAGATGGGCACCGTCAGGACGCCGCTGCTCTCGGTCTTCAGCACGTCGTCCCCCAACAGGGCGCCCAGGCCCCGGCCCAGGCCGGAGGGTTTTTTCGCTGCCATGAAAAGGCTCCTTTCCTGAGCTTTCCCGCTTTCCCGGCGGGTCAGCCCTGATTCTTCCGCAGGAATTCCGCCGCAAAGGCCCCATAGGCCTCCGCGCCCCGGGAGGTCCGGTCGTAGGCGAAGATGGGCTTTCCGTGGCTGGGGGCCTCGGAGAGCCGCACGTTCCGGGGGATGACGGTGGCGTAGACCTTGCCGGGGAAGTAGCGCTTGACCTCCTCCGCCACCTGGAGGGCCAGGTTGGTGCGCCCGTCGAACATGGTGAGGAGCACGCCCTCCAGCTCCAGCTTGGGGTTCAGGGACCGCCGCACGATGCGCACCGTGTTCATGAGGTCGCTGAGCCCCTCCAGGGCGAAGTATTCGCCCTGCACCGGCACCAGAATGCTGTCCGCCGCGCAGAGGGCGTTGATGGTCATGAGCTCCAGGGACGGCGGGCAGTCGATGAGGAGGAAGTCGTAGTCCTCCGCCACCTGCGCCAAAGCCCCCTTCAAAAGGTACTGCCAGTGCTCTATGCTGAGGAGCTCCACACCCGCCCCGGCCAGGGCCTTATTGCTGGGCAGCACGTCGCCCCAGCGGGTCTTCACCAGCACGTCCCGGCTCTCGGCGTTGCCCACCAGCACGTCGTAGATCCCCAGGGACACGCTCTTGTCCACCCCCATGCCGGAGGTAGCGTTGGCCTGGGGGTCAAAGTCGCAGAGCAGAACCCGCTTGCCCTGCTCCGCAAGCCCTGCGCAGAGGTTCACGCAGGTAGTGGTCTTACCCACGCCGCCCTTCTGATTCACGATCGCTACCGTTTTGCCCAAGGGGACACCTACTTTCCAAGCGCCGGGCCTGCCCGGCATATCTCTCTTTCCGCCGCGGATCGCGGCGGGCGGCCCTCCGCTTCCCGCCGGACTCCGGCGGGAAGCGGAAAGCTTGCCAGTATTTCATTATAGCAACCAGAGATCTCGAGTGCAAGGCCAAAGGGAAAAAATCTTCCCCATCCCCGGCTGTTTCCCGCTGCGATTGGAAGATCAGCCCGACTGGCTGTACCGGACCGCTGCCTCCGGCGCAGCCGATACTTCCGCCAGAAGCGCAGGGGCGGCCCTATGTGTCCGCCCGGATCCCCGCCCCGCACGCAGGGCAGCCGCCCCATGAGAGCGGATGGCATCGCGCTTGCCCTCCTCCGGCGCAAAAAACCGTGGAGTGTTTCACGTGAAACACTCCACGGTTCCTGTCATTACGACCGCAGGCAGGGACCTGTCCTGTACGGGCCTGCCCGCCCCTCAGCGCTCCGCCTCCGTCAGCAGCAGGGCGGCCCGGGCGGGGAGCCGCAGCTCAATCCGCCCCTCCCAGGCGGCGAAGCGCTGCCCCGTCAGCAGGTCCAGGGCCGCCCGCCCCTCCCAGGGCAGGTCCAGGGGCAGGCCGTTGTCCGATGCGTTGAAGACCGCCGCAGTGGTCTCGCCCTCCGCGCAGCGGCGGAAGGCCAGCAGAGGTCCCCGGGCATAGAGCCAGGTCAGGTCCCCCCGCCGCAGGGACGGGCGCTTGCGGAGCTTCCCCAGCAGGCGGAACCAGGAGAGAAGGTCTTCGTCCTCCTTCCCCCAGGGGTAACCGCCCCGGCAGAAGGGGTCCTCCAGTCCCTGGAGCCCGGCCTCGTCGCCGTAGAAGAGCATGGGTGAGCCCGGGAAGGCGTAGAGCAGGGCGGAGGCCAGCTTCCAGCGCTCCTTCCCCAGCCGCTCCTCGTCGGGGCTCAGGCGGAAGACTGCCCGCTCCGCACGGCTCTCCGGCGCCTGCGCTTCCCCCAGAAGGCTCAGCACCCGGGGAGTATCGTGGGTCCCCAGGAAGTTCATGGCGGCGCAGAAAGCCGGCGCGGGGTAGTTCTCCCGGATCGTCTCCATGCTGGCGCAGAAGTCCGCCGCGTCGCCGCCCCGAAGGTACAGGAGCGCCGCCGCCCGGAAAGGATAGTTCATGAGGCAGTGAGTCTCGCCCCCCAGCAGGTATTTCCGCCG
>CAMBID010000160.1 GCA_945867445.1 uncultured Clostridia bacterium
CGCCTGCGGCGCTATAAAAAGCTTTTAAAGCTTTTTATCAAGAACTAGTATCAGATCGAAGAAACACCGTCCGGTCAGAAAAAGAGGCATACTGTGCCATATGCCGATGCCGCTGAAGTTCAGGAGGCAGAAGAGGTATCCTCCGTGAGCCGGAGGGTTGCGGCCGCGGTCCCGAAGACGGCGAGGAAGGGGAGAACGGGAAGGGACTTTTTCATTGGCCCTCTCGCTTCTCCGGAGCCCGGAAGTGGCGCTTCCAGCGGCCGGTGACATAGTACCAGACGGAGAGAGCACAGCCCGACACCCAGCCGATGCCGTAGCCCCAGAACATCACATGGGGGCCGAAATGATCCGCCAGCAGGTAGACCGCCGGGACCCGGATGAGGATCAGGGACGCCGCCACATTCAGCATGGGGAAGACACTGTCGCCGGCGCCCCGCATGGCGGCGTTCAGCACAAAGAGGGTGGCAAAGAGGAGATAGGGCGGCATCACGCAGCGAAGGTAGTCCGCCCCTGCGGCAATGACCAGGACGTCCGGGGAGAAGATGCCGATGAAGCTCTCCGCAAAGAAACAGAGGATAACGGCGGTAAACACCGTCCAGCCGTCGGCGGCCAGCACCGCCGCCCGGACGCCCTGACGGACCCGGTCTTCCCGGCCCGCGCCCATGTTCTGCCCCACAAAGGCCGTGACCCCCGCCGCCAGGCTCTGGGTGGGCAGGAAGGCCAGGGAGTCCAGCTTGTTGCCCACGTTGAGGCCCGCCGTGAAGGCCTTGCCGAAGGAGTTCACCTTGGAGAGCACCACCATGGTGCCGAGAGACACCATGGACATCTGGAGGCCCGCCGGCAGGCCGATGCGGACGATCTCCCGGAAAAGCTTGCCGTCCAGCCTGGCGCGGAAAGGGCGGATGCGGAGCTCCGGGAAATGGCGGTTGATGTAGAAGAGGCCGAAGAGCCAGGAGAAGGCCTGCGAGATGACGGTCCCCAGCGCCACGCCCAGGACCCCCAGGGAGAACCCCAGCACCAGAAGGAGGTCCAGCAGGATGTTGAGGCCCGCCGCGACGGAGAGGAAGAGCAGGGTTGTCCGGCTGTTGCCCAGGCCGTTCAGGATACCGGCGTTAAAGTTGTAGCCCACGGAGCCGATGAGGCCGCCGCAGACCACCAGGAGATACGTGAGGGCCTCGTCCATGGCGGCGGCGTCCACCCGGAGAACGTGGAGCAAGGGCTTTGCCACCAGCATGGCCACGGCGGTCATGGGCAGGATCATCCGCAGGAAGGCGGCGTAGATGGTGTCCACCGCGTCGTGGACCCGGTCCATCTGCCCCGCCCCGTAGAACTGGGCGATGACCACCGTGCCGCCGGTGGAGAGACCCATGAAAAGAGACGAGAAGAAAAAGATCACCGGAAACCCGGTGCCGACAGCGGCCAGGGCCGCATCGCTGACGTAATTGCCCACCACCCAGCTGTCCACCATGTTGTAGAGCTGCTGGAGGAAGTTCCCCACGAGAAGGGGGAGAGTGAAAAGCAGGATCTGCTTCGCGGGACTGCCTTGGGTCATGTCCCGCATCCCGCCGTGCTGCGGCCGCGCCATGGCGTGCGCCTCCCTTTGGTAAGGTCAGTCGTTTCCCTTTTACTTTACTCCATGGGAGAGCGCTTGGCAAGGGAGAACTTTCCCGGATAGCCGCTTTCAGGCGGGGGCCCTTGCGGGTCCCCGCCTGAAAGCGCTACTTTTTCAAGGGCATCGTGAAGGTGAATCGGGTGGTGACGGCGTCGCTCTCCGCCCGAAGGGCGCCGTGGTGCTCCCGGGCGATCGCCTCGGCGATGGGGAGGCCCAGGCCGAAACCGCTCTGATCCCCCCGGGAGGGGTCCGAGCGGTAGAAGCGCTCAAAGAGCCGGGGGAGCTCCTCCGGCGGGATAGGCTTCCCCCCGCTGCCGTTGGTGACGGAGAGAACGGCCTGATTCCGCTCAGGCTTGAGGCGCAGGCGGATGCCCTCCCCCGCCGCGCCGTACTTCACGGCGTTATCCAGAAGGATGGAGGCCAGGCGCCGGAGCTTTTCCGGATCGCCGGAGACGGCGAGGCCGGCGGCAACGTCCCAAGCAAGGGGCTTCCCCGCCTCGAAGGCCACGGGCTCAAAGGCCAGAGCGCAGCCCTCCGCAAGATCCGAAAGGTCCACATCCTCCGCCGGCTTTCGCTGTATGTTCTCGCTGCGGGAGAGGGTCAGCATCTCCTCCACCAGCGTCTTCATCTGCCGGGCCTCGGAAAGGATGTTGTCCCGCCAGCGGCCCTCCCGCGCGGGGAGCTCCGCCCCCTCCAGCATCTCGGCGTTGGAGAGGATGACAGTGAGGGGGGTCTTCAGCTCGTGGGAGGCGTCCGAAAAGAACTGCCGCTGCTGCCGCCAGGCCCGCTCCACCGGCCGGGTGACCCGGAGGCTCAGGAGGAAGCTGGCCCCCGCCAGGAGGATCAGGCTCAACAGGCCGATGCGGAGGTAGGAGCGCATCATCTGCCGCAGGGCGGCGGTCTCCAGGGAGATATCCACGAAGGCTGCCTGGGTGTAGAGGCCGTTGTTCTGCCGGAGGTAGCGGAGGGCGTAGCCCGGGAGGGAGCCCTCGTCCGCTTCCTGCGCAAGGCAGGCCTGGAGGATGGCAGTCAGCTCGTCGGTATCCTCGAGGCCGGAGTAGGTGCCGCCGGTGACATAGACGGTACTCCCCCAGATCTGCACCGTGAAGTAGGGCAGGAGCACCTGCCCGTCCTCCTCCCCGGGGCGAAGGCCCGGCAGCAGCGCGCCGTCCCGGCGGGAGAGGGCCTGCTCCAAGGCCGTGTGGCTGCTTCTCTCCAGCGCGTGCTGGGCGGAGGCCCAGACGCAGCCGAAGACGATGGCCAGGACCACGGTGATAAGCCCCATGCAGGCCGCCACGAACTGCCAGCGGAGCTTCCGGATCAGGGGGCTCGCCGCCCTTTCCTGCCGCCGTGCGGCGGCATCCGGGGCGCTCATGCTTCCTCCAGGCAGTAGCCTGCCATGCGGATGGTGCGGATCTTTACGGTGGAGTGGAGGTGGCTGAGCTTGCGGCGGAGAAAGGAGATATAGACCTCCACATTGTTGTCCTCCGCGTCGGACTCATAGCCCCAGATCTTCACGAGGATGCTCTCTTTCGGGA
>CAMBID010000161.1 GCA_945867445.1 uncultured Clostridia bacterium
CCGTGGACTTCAAGAACACGGTTATCGTCATGACCAGCAACATCGGCGCCAAGGCCCTCACCGCCGCCGGCGGCAAGCTGGGCTTCTCCGCCGACGAGACCCATCCTGACGACGCCGGGGAGAAGGCCTTCCAGCAGGCCAAGGAGACTGTCCTGGCTGAGCTGCGTCAGACCTTCCGCCCCGAGTTCCTGAACCGCATCGACGACATCATCGTCTTCCATGCCCTCACCGAGCAGGACATCGAGGAGGTGGCCCGCCGGATGCTGAAGACGGTGTCGGGCCGCATGGAGGCGATGGGTCTCCATCTGGGCGTCAGCGGCGACGCCGTGAGGGAGCTGGCCAGGAAGGGCTTCGATCCCAAGTATGGTGCCCGCCCCCTGCGCCGGGCCATCCAGAATCAGGTGGAGGACGCCGTGGCGGAGCGGATGCTGGAGGGCAGCCTGAAAGAGGGCGGCACCGCCAGACTCACCGTCACGGACGGAAAGCTCACCGTGGAGGCCGAGCCCGAGGCCAAGGGCGAAGAGCCTCAGCCCGCGGAGAGCCGGTAAACACGCCTTTTTGCCCCGCCGGAGACCCCGGCGGGGCAAGCTTTTGCGCCCCCTGCGAAGAATGATGGGCTGCGCCTTGCTTTTTGCCGCGCTTTCGGGTACAATAAAAAAACCAACCCTGTCCACACGAACATCTTGATAAAGGAGATACGATATGGCTTTCTTCCATTTTGAGGGCAACGGACCGGCGGGGCCCGGGGAGCCGCAGCCCCATGTGGTCTGGCAGCAGCGGGAGAAGAAGCCCCGCAAGGCCATTGGGAACGGCGTGACGAGGACCCTCATCAACCTGGGCGTGACGCTG
Organism: uncultured Clostridia bacterium; assembly: GCA_945867445.1. Lineage (GTDB taxonomy): Bacteria > Bacillota > Clostridia > Oscillospirales > Oscillospiraceae > Oscillibacter. The sequence goes on from CAMBID010000161.1 coordinate 850, forward strand.
CTTTTCGCGGCGGTCTACTTCTACGTGGCCCTGCCGCCCATGAACCTCCACAGCGAGGAGTGCTACGTTTTCCTCTTCCTCTGCTGCGGGGTGTACTGCGTCTGCGCCCTGCTGACCTCCGGCTTCCAGGGCACCGGGGCGAGAGGCTACTTCCAGTTTGCCAAGAAGCAGTGCGCCGTGCCCTTCTTCCTGGCAGCGGCCCTTGTTGTCACCATCGCCGTGGGCGCCCTGATCAGCATGGTGGTTTTCCGGGCCGGGGCCTACAGTGAGCTCCTGCCCCTGGAGACCGGCACCTTTGCCCAGGATATCCAGGAGGTGGCCTACGACCGCATCCCTATGCTGGACCGGGACAGCGCCGAAAAGCTGGGCGACCGGAAGCTGGGCGAGCTCAGCGACATGGTCTCGCAGTTTGAGGTGGCGGAGGACTACACCCAGATCAACTACCACGGCCGCCCTGTCCGGGTGACGCCCCTGCGCTACGGGGACATCATCAAGTGGTTCAATAACCGCGCCGCGGGTCTCCCCGCCTACCTCATCATCGACATGGTGGACCAGAGCGTGGACGTGGTCCGGCTGGAGGAGGGCATGAAGTACACCACGGCGGAGCACTTCTCCCGGAACCTTTACCGCTATCTCCGCTTCCATTACCCCACCTATATGTTCGAGGAGCCGGTTTTTGAGATCGACGAGGACGGCACCCCCTACTGGGTCTGTGCCAAGAAGGAGAAAACCATCGGCCTTTTCGGCGGCACGGACAACCACGGTGCGGTGCTGGTGAATGCCGTCACCGGCGAGAGCCAGTACTATGAGGAACCCCCGGCCTGGGTGGACCACGTCTACTCCGCCGAGCTCATCATCCAGCAGTACGACTACTATGGCCAGTATCATAACGGCTTCCTGAATTCCATCTTCGGCCAGCGGGACGTTACTGTCACCACCGACGGCTACAACTATCTGGCTGAGGGGGACGACGTCTACCTCTACACCGGCGTCACCAGCGTGGGCGGGGACGAGAGCAACATCGGCTTCCTCCTCTCCAACCAGCGGACGAAGGAGACGAAGTACTACCCCTGCGCCGGCGCCACGGAGTACAGCGCCATGGACAGCGCCCAGGGCCAGGTGCAGAACCTGCGTTACACGGCGACCTTCCCGCTGCTTCTCAACATCGCGGGGCAGCCCACCTACTTCATGGCCCTGAAGGACGCCAGCGAGCTTGTGAAGATGTACGCCATGGTCAACGTCTCCCAGTACCAGATCGTGGCCACCGGCTCCACCGTTGCCGACTGCGAGAGCAACTACCGCCGGATGCTTCGACAGAGCAACCTGATCTCCGACGACCAGGCGGAGATCGGTACCGGCGCCACCGAGACCCTTACCGGTACCGTCGCCGAGATCCGGGAGACCGTGGTGGGCGGCAGCAGCCTCTACTTCCTGCGCTTTGCCGGGGAGGAGAACTTCACCGTCTGCGTCAGCTCCGAGAAGGTCAGCTGGGCCGTCCTTCTGAACGTGGGGGACCGGGTGGAAGTCACCTGCCGTGAGAGCGAGGACGGCACCGCCCTCCGGGAGGCCGAGAGCGTCACCGTGCTGACGGGCGGCGCGCCCGCCCAGATGCCGGAGCTTCCCGCGGAGCCGGACACCAGCCCTGAGACCACGCCGGACACCCCGCCGGACGCCGGGGCAGGGGAGGCCCCGTGACCGTCCTCGGTCATGCGGAAAGTCCCCTGGGCGAGATTCTTCTCGCCGGGGATGGGGAGGCCCTGACGGGTCTCTGGTTCCTGGGGCAGAGGTATGAGGGAGCGGGGCTTCCGCGAAACACGCCTGCGGAGGAAACCCTCCCGGTCTTTGACGCCGCCCGGGCCTGGCTGCGATCCTACTTCGCCCGGAAGCCTCTGCCTCCTAAGCCGCCCCTGCGTCCGGCAGGGACGGAGTTTCAGCAGGCGGTCTGGCAGCGGCTTTCGGCCATCCCTTTTGGGCAGCTCCGTACCTACGGCGGCCTTGCGGCAGAGCTGGAGCCTATCCTGGGGCGGAGGACCTCCGCCCGGGCTGTGGGCTCCGCCGTGGGACGCAACCCCATTTCGCTCCTCATCCCCTGCCACCGGGTGGTGGGGGGCAACGGGCAGCTCACCGGCTACGCCGGGGGCCTTGCCCGGAAGGAAGCCCTGCTGAAATGGGAGGGCAGTCTGCCTGAGGGGAAGTAAACGGGAAGCAGACCGAAAATTGCGGAGGCCTCTGCCATGATCGGCGATACCGTAATGGTGATCGGTGACCGCCCCATGGGAAGCAGACAT
>CAMBID010000162.1 GCA_945867445.1 uncultured Clostridia bacterium
GTCCGGCTCCAGCTCGCCCATGAGGATCTTGAAGAGGGTGGTCTTGGCCAGCTCATCCTCCCCCACGAAGGCGATCTTGTCTCCCTTGTTCACCCGGAAGCTGACATCGTCCAGGACCTTGCGGCCGTCCACGGTCTTGCTGAGGTGCTCCACCGTCAGGATCTCCTTGCCGGGCTCCCGGTCCATGGTGAAGCCCACGAAGGGGTAGCGGCGGGAGGACATGGGGATCTCCTCCAGGCTGATCTTTTCCAGCAGCTTCCGGCGGGCGGTGGCCTGCTTGCTCTTGGACTTGTTGGCGGAGAAGCGGGAGATGAACTCCTGCAGTTCCCGGATCTTATCCTCCTTGCGGCGGTTCTGGTCCCGGATGAGCCGCTGCATCAGCTGGCTGGACTGGTACCAGAAATCGTAGTTGCCCACGTACATCTTAATGCCGCCATAGTCCACATCCACGATGCCGGTGCAGACGGTATTGAGGAAATAGCGGTCATGGCTCACCACCAGCACCAGGCCCTCGTAGTCCATGAGGAAGTCCTCCAGCCATTCAATGGCCGGGAGGTCCAGGTGGTTGGTGGGCTCATCCAGCAGGATGATGTCGGGCTTCCCGAAAAGGGCCTGGGCCAGGAGGACCTTCACCTTCTCCTTGGCGGAAAGGCTGCTCATCGGGTCGTGGAGGACGCTCTCGGAGAGGCCAAGGCCCTGGATAAGGCGGCTGGCGTCGGACTCCGCCTCCCAGCCGCCCATCTCGGCGTACTCGGTCTCCAGCTCACTGGCCCGGACGCCATCCTCGTCGGAGAAGTCAGGCTTTTCGTAGAGGGCGTTCTTCTCCTGCTCCACCTGGTAGAGCCGGGGATTGCCCAGGATAACGGTGTCCAGCACGGTATACTCATCATACTGGAAGTGATCCTGCTTCAGCACGCTCATGCGCTCGTTATCCGGGATGATGACCTCGCCGGAGGAGGGTTCCAGCTCCCCGGAGAGGATGCGCAGGAAGGTGGTCTTCCCTGCGCCGTTGGCGCCGATGATGCCGTAGCAGTTGCCGGGGGTAAACTTCAGGTCCACGTGCTTGAAGAGAGACTGACCGCTGAAGTTGAGGCTCAGATCGTTGACAATGATCATGGAGAGTTCCTTTCTTCTGGGTGGAAAAGTCAGACAACGCAAGGCAGGCGCGGCCAAAGAACCGCGTCTGCCTGCATGATTTTTACTTGGTGTAGGCCCTGTGGAAGACCTTCTTGCCCTTCCTCAGAATGACGCCCTTCCCGGCGAAGACCTCCTGGGGGAAGGCGGCTGCGGTGTCCGTGACCTTCTTCTCGTCCACGGTGAGGCCGCCCTGCTGGATGAGACGGCGGGCTTCGCCGTTGGAGGCGGCGAGACCGCAGCGGACTAAGAGAGCCAGCGCGCCGATCTGACCGCCGGAGAAGTCCGCTGCCGTCAGCTCGGTGGCGGGCATATGCTCCTTGTCCCCGCCGCCGCCGAAAAGGGCGCGGGCAGCGGCCTGTGCCTTCTCGGCCTCACCCTTGCCGTGGACCATGCTGGTGAGTTCATAGGCCAGAATCTCCTTGGCCTGGTTGAGCTGGCTGCCCTCCCACCGGTCCATCTCCTCGATTTGCTCCAGGGGCAGGAAGGTCAGCATCCGGATGCACTTCATGACATCGGCATCCTCCACGTTCCGCCAGTACTGGTAGAAGTCATAGGGAGAGGTCTTGTTGGCGTCCAGCCAGACGGCGTTGCCGGCGGTCTTTCCCATCTTCTTCCCCTGGGAGTCCGTGAGCAGGGTGATGGTCATGGCGTGGGCGTCCTTTCCCAGCTTGCGGCGGATGAGCTCGGTGCCGCCCAGCATGTTGCTCCACTGGTCGTCGCCGCCGAACTGCATGTTGCAGCCATAGTGCTGGAAGAGATAATAGAAATCGTAGCTCTGCATGATCATGTAGTTGAATTCCAGGAAGCTGAGGCCTTTCTCCATCCGCTGCTCATAGCACTTGGCCCGAAGCATATTGTTGACAGAGAAGCAGGCGCCCACATCCCGGAGAAGCTCCACATAGTTGAGCTTCAGGAGCCAATCCGCGTTATTCAGCATCTGGGCCTTGCCGGGGCCAAAGTCGATGAAGCGCTCCATCTGGCGCTTGAAGCACTCGGCGTTGTGGTCGATGTCTTCCTTGGTGAGCATCTTGCGCATGTCGGTGCGGCCGGAGGGGTCGCCGATCATGGTGGTGCCGCCGCCGATGAGGGCGATGGGGCGGTTGCCCGCCATCTGCAGGCGCTTCATCAGCGTCAGGGCCATAAAGTGGCCGGCGGTCAGGGAGTCCGCGGTGCAGTCAAAGCCGATGTAGAAGACAGCCTTGCCGTTGTTGATGACATCCCGGATCTCCTCCTCGTTGGTCACCTGGGCGATGAGGCCCCGGGCCTTCAGTTCTTCGTAGCAGGTCATAGTGTTTCCTTCTCCTTTATCCTCCGCGTTGGCGGTATTTTCTGAGGTTGCGTGCCGGGGACTCAGACCTCCGGCGTCAGTACCACGACGCCGTCGGGAGTCTCCTTGGTGAGTTCCAGGGGGCCGTCCTCATAGCGGACCTCCGGGAAGCGCTCCGTGAAGTCCGTGAGCTCCGAAATCTCGGCGAAGCCCATGCTCCCCCTCCGGTAGTGCATGGGGATGACGATGCGGGGACGGACAGCGTCCACCACGGCCTTGGCCTGGGCAGCATCAATGGTATAATAGCCTCCCACGGGGAGCAGCATGCAGTCAAGGCCCGAGAGAGCTTCCGCCTCCTCCGCCGTCAGGAGCCGGCCCAGGTCCCCCAGGTGGGCAATGCGCAGGCCGCCGCAGCGGAAGATGCGGATGGTGTTCATGCCCCGGAGGCGGCCGCCCGCCCCGTCGTGGGGAACGGTGAGGGTCTCCGTCTCATAGGGGGCAACCCCACGGATATGAGTCAGGCGCACCGCCCGGGTGAAGTTGTGGTCGTCGTGCTGGTGGCTGCAGAGGACCTCCTCCGCCTCCACACGGAGGGGCGGAAGGCCCGGCACCATGCCGTCGTGGTAGGGGTCCAGCACCGTCCGCCACTGGCCGAAGTCCAGGCGGAAGCAGGCGTGGCCGAGATAATGGATCGTGATCCTCTCCATCTGCGTGCTCCT